>JAFAMT010000426.1 GCA_019233085.1 Herbaspirillum sp. | reverse complement strand
GAGCGTGAAGCCCAGCGCGACCGTGAGCGATACCGTACAAAGGATTGCGAAGACCCACGCCAGCTGACGTGGCGCAATCGAACAATTGCGCTTCAATATCCATTCCCGCGTCTCCATAGCACCTCGCCAGCATGATAGTCGGTCGAGCGTGTCTCTCTTCGATCCGCAGCAGGAGCTCAGGGATGGCAGTGGCGGCGCCGATGACGCTGGCGCGACTGCCCGGTACTGGCGCTATCCGTGGCTATCTGTTTTGCGGTCTTTATTTATTCTTGCTATTTGTTCTAGCTATTTGTTCTTGCTGGAATTGCTTGCTGTGAATTTTTTATCCATTTGAGTATAAGGGCTAAACTCGCCACGGATCAAGCACGCACCGCCGCATCACCGGCCACGCCATGGCGGGTCCGTCCGGCGCGCTACCACTTGTCCCGCAAGCCGGCCAGGGGCGCGGTTTTGCGGTCGTGCAACAAAATCCGCTCGATCCGGGCAGGGCGTAACGATACAGCAACGATTGCGCCGGCCAGATAGCCCGGTGCGACTAAGCCTTATATGCGCCCGCCACTATCGCGGCGGCCGCTCGAAACGAATGATGCTCTCGCCCGCCGCCGTGGTCTTGGGGACGGGACGGAAGGCATGGCCATAGACCACCTCGAAGGTCAGCGGGATCTTGCCATCACGGTTACGCAGCGATTCCAGTGCTGCCAGCAGGCGCTGGTATTGGTTGCGGCTGAGCATGCTGCGGCGCCGCGTTTCCAGCGGATTGCCGCCCCAGGCGCGCACGTCTTCCAGCAGGCGTTGCGGCGTCTCGTAGGTGACGGTGATGGTCTCCATGTCCATGACCGGCGTGGAAAAGCCGGCATTGACCAGCATGTCGCCGAAGTCGTGCATGTCCACGAAGGGCAAGGTGTGCGGTGCCAGATCGATGCTCTCGAAGGCGCTGCGCACTTCACGCAGGGTGTCGGGCCCGAAGCAGGAAAACATCAGCAAGCCTTCCACCCGCAAGACGCGTCGCCACTCGGCGAAGACGCGGTCGGGTTGGGGATGCCAGTGCAGGGCCAGGTTGGACCAGACCAGGTCCAGCGCATTGGCCGCCAGCGGCAGGCGGGCGAAATCGGTACAGGCCAGCTGCGGGCCATTGGCACCGGGGCCGGAACCCAGCCACTTGTTGATCGAGCCGAACAGGCGGTTCATCGCCGACTGGGCGCCGCGCTGGTGTTCGGCGGCGACCGCCAGCATGCCGTAGGCACCGTCGATGCCGATCACCTGGGCTTGCGGATAACGCTTTTGCAACATCGGCAGGTCGGCGCCCTCGCCGCAACCGGCATCCAGCACTTCGCGCGGCGCGATCTTGACCAGGGCCAGGCGCTCCTGCATGCGCGCGGACACTTCGCGGCGCAGGAAGTCGGATTCGGCCACGCGCTGTGGCCGGTCGAAGCGACGGCGTACCAGGGGCAGGTCGATGGGGGCACTCAGCTTGGCGCTGGCGGAAGGCGGCGGCAGGGACATCGGAGACGGCGGCAAAAGAACAACGGTGGGCAAGGGGCGCATCGGCGCCGCCTCGACAGATGAGCAGATCGACAGGGGCTGATGCGATAATGCGCGTAGTTTAGTCGAAATCCATTTTTACCGGGCGCACCTCGCATGGATGTCAAACCGCCAAAACCCGCTCCTGCCAAGACCGCGGCTGCCGGCTATCGCCGCGCGGGCGCCGTGGCCCCGAAGAAACCCGCCGAGCCGGGCTGGATCGGCCGCATGCTGGCACGCGTGCCGCCGCTGTTGCCCTCCTCCTGCGCCCTGTGCGGCGCCCCCGGGCGCGAGAACCTCTGCACGCCCTGCCACAAGCGCTTCTACACGCGCCAGCATCGCCGCTGCATCCAGTGTGCCCTGCCCATGCCGGTGACCGGCAAGGAACTGCGCTGCGGCGCCTGCCTGAAGGACCGCCCGGCCTTCGACGCCACCATCGTGGCCACCGACTACTTCGCGCCCTCGGATCACCTGGCCCTGGCCCTGAAATTCGGTGGCGACCTGCGCCTGGCGCCGCTGCTGGCGCGCCTGATCTTTGATGCCACGCTGCGCAATCCGGTGCCCGGCAGCGAGGTGCGGCTGGCCATGCCGGCCCTGCTGGCGCCAGTGCCACTGGGCCTGGCACGCCTGCAGGAGCGTGGTTTCAACCAGGCACTGGAGATCGCCCGGCCGCTGTCGCGCCTGCTGGAGATCCCCCTGCACACCCAGTTGCTGGAGCGCAAGAAGGAAACCCAGGCGCAATCGGCCCTGCCGGTGGCCGCGCGCGCCCGCAACATGCGCTCGGCCTTCGCCCTGCCCTTCAGCGCCATGGACCAGGTACGCGGCCTGCATGTGGGCATCGTCGACGATGTCATGACCACCGGCGCCACCTTGAATGAAGTGGCGATCGTGCTCAAGCGGCACGGCGCCCGGCGCGTGACCAACCTGGTCTTTGCGCGCACCCTGCCGACCTGAGCGCGGGTCGGCATCTTTTTTTCCGCAGGAGAGTTTTTTGTTCCACGTCGTCCTGGTCGAGCCGGAGATCCCTCCCAATACCGGCAACATCATCCGCCTGTGCGCCAATACCGGCGCGCAATTGCACCTGGTGGAGCCGCTCGGCTTCCCGCTGGACGATGCCAAGATGCGTCGTGCCGGTCTGGATTACCACGAATATGCCAACATGCAGGTCCATGCCGACTGGGAGAGCTTCCTGGCCCATCGCCGCGCAGATCCGCAGTTCGATGAAAGTCGCATGTTCGCCATGACCACGCATGGCTCCACCCCCTTCGCCGGCCTGGCGTTCCGCCCCGGCGACACCTTCGTCTTCGGCTCGGAGACACGCGGCCTGGCCCCCGAGCGGCGCGAGTCCTTCCCCACCACGCAACGCATCCGCCTGCCGATGCGACCGGGCAACCGCAGCATCAACCTCTCCAATACGGTGGCCGTGGTGGTCTATGAGGCCTGGCGCCAGAATGGCTATGACGGGGGCAGCTGAGCACGGCGTGCGCTGTCCGGTCCCAACATAGGTTGACAGGTTCTTACGGCAAATTCAAAGGTCGCGTCACTCTGGACCTCAGGTGGTTCCGTGCATGGCTGGCCAGTTCGAATAGCCGTTTGCATCGCCGCCGTACCAATATTGCTTCGGCGCCTCGGCGAGTGCTGCCCCGGTGCGAAGACGGCCGATCAGGTCGGGGTTGGCGATGAACGGTCGTCCGATGCTGAAGAGGTCGGCATCGCCAGTAGCCAGGGTCTTCTCGGCCAGGTCCAGGGTGTATTGGTTGTTTGCGATGTAGGCCCCCTTGAATCGCTTGCGCAGCTCCGTGAAGCTAAAGCCGTCCGACGCCTCTCGGCTCAGCTGGGTAACGCCTTCGATGTCATGGATATACAGCAGTCCAAGATCGGACAGGGCGCTTACGTAAGCGCCGAAGGTCGCCATCGAGTTGCTGTCCAGCGGGGTATTACCCGGCGCCGTCGTTACCGGCGAGATGCGAATGCCGACCCGGTCGGCACCCCACACGGCAATCACGGCCTGGACGACTTCGAGAGGAAAGCGCAGACGGTTTTCAATCGAGCCGCCATACTGGTCCGTGCGCTCATTGGTGCTGTCCCGGACAAACTGCTCAAGCAGGTAGTTGTTCGCCGAATGGATCTCTACGCCATCGAACCCCGCAGTCTTTGCGTTTTCGGCGGCACGGCGATAATCCTCTACGATCAGAGCAATCTCGTCGGTCTCAAGTGCGCGCGGCGTGACGAAATCCTTCATACCATCATGCACCCGAATCTGCCCTTCCGGCTTGATCGCGGACGGCGCGACCGGGAGAGCGCCCGCATGCATGTCGGGGTGGGACATGCGCCCCGTATGCCAAAGTTGCAGGAAGATCTTTCCCTCGCGGCGATGGACGGCGTCGGTCACACGCTTCCACGCGGCGACCTGCGCATCGGTCCAGATGCCTGGCGTGCGCGGATAACCTCGCGCCTGGGAAGAGATGTTGGTCGCTTCAGTGATGATCAGGCCGGCGTCGGCACGCTGCGCGTAATAATCGGCAGCGTAATCGGGCAGGACTCCGTCATCGTCCGCACGGCTGCGGGTCATCGGTGCCATGACGATACGGTTCTTCAACTCCAGACTGCCGATCCTGACTGATTGCAGGACGGGGCTTACAGTATGGTTCGACATGATGTGTTCCTTTTAAAGATTTGTCTGGTGGGCGTCAGGCGACTGTCTTGGCCCACACTGCCTGGGCGTTGGTAAATTCCCGCAGTCCGAAATGCGAGAGTTCGCGTCCATAACCGCTCTTTTTGACTCCACCGACAGGGATGCGCGCATTGGAAGCGGAAAAACCGTTGATGAACACACCGCCGGTTTCCAGGCGACGTGCGATCCGCTGGGCGCGTGCAATATCGTTAGTCCAGAGGCTGCCGCCCAGACCGTAATCGCTGGTATTGGCCAGATCAATGGCGTGCTCCGCGTTCTCGGCGATGGTGATTGCTGCGACCGGGCCAAAGGTTTCCTCGTCAAATGCCGCCATGCCAGGAACGACATTGGTCAGTACGGTCGGCATGTAGAAATTGCCCGGACCCTCGATCTTTTTGCCACCGAGCGTGAGAGTGGCGCCGGCAGCAATCGTGCGCAGGACCTGGTTGTGCAGTTCGTCCCGCAAGTCGTCGCGGGCCATTGGACCGATGGTGCTGGCGGGGTCATGCGGATCACCTGCACGCACTTGTTCAGCGGCTGCCACGAACTTGCGCGTGAATTCCTCGGCAATCGGCTTCTCCAGGATGAAGCGCTTGGCTGCCAGGCAGACCTGGCCGGCATTCTGGAAACGGGCCTCGATCGCGGCTTTCACGGCCAGATCGATGTTCGCATCCGCCAGCACGATGAAGGCGTCGGCGCCGCCAAGCTCCAGCAGGGTCTTCTTGAGCGCTTTCCCGGCGGTCGCCGCGACTGCGGAACCTGCGCGCATGCTGCCCGTCAGCGTGACCGCGGCGATGCGAGGATCCTCAATCACCTGAGCGACCGTGTCGTTGTCGGCGATTAAATTCGCGAATAGCCCCTTCGGAAAGCCGGCTGCCTCGTATGCGTCCTGCAGGGCGTACGCCGACCCCATGACATTCGGGGCGTGCTTCAGCAGAAAACCGTTTCCAGACAGCATGATCGGCCCCGAGGCGCGGATCACTTGCCAGAGCGGGAAATTCCATGGCATGACGCCGAGGATCGTGCCGATTGGCAGATACGAAACGTGCACCTGATCGCCGCCATCGACTGCGACAGGCTCATCCGCGAGGATAGCCGGGCCATTGTCGGCAATCCAGTCCAGCGTGGAGGCGCACTTCTCGACCTCGGCGCGTGCCGCACTGATGGTCTTGCCCATTTCGGCGGTAATCAGGGCGGCCAAGGCATCTGATCGTTCGCGCAAGACGGCGGACAGGCGACGATAAGCCGCAACACGCTCGCGCATCGGGGTGGCGCGCCACAGTCGGAAGGCAGCGGCGCTTGCATCGAGCAGGCGTTCGACCTCGCTCGGCGTCTGGAAGGCGTAGGTCGCTATCAACTCGCCAGTGGCGGGGTTGCGCGAGGTGGCAACGGCATGGACATTAGTGTTCGGATTCAGATTCGACATCTTTACTACCTCCTTGACAGTCAAAAAGCAGCGTATGAAGCACTGCGATGACGGCCAGTGTAGGCAAGTCAGATGCGGTCAAAAAGGTGTCTTGTTATCCTATGAGTCCGACTCATAGGCAGCCTGCCGGGGGATGTAAGTCACCAGTGACAAATCCGGTCGTCCCTCGGGCGTCAAGGCGACATATGTAAATTCGATCTGGCCCATGGTGGGATGCAAAAGGCGCTTGCGGCCCTCTTCGAAACCCTTCACGTCCGTATCCTGCCACCATTCACGGAACTCAGGACTTTGCTCGGATAGTTCTTCGACCAAGCTGTCGAACGGCGCCTTGTCTTGCGCGTGCGCACGCGCGGCGCGAAATGTGGAGATCATCCCTCGCGCCATCTGTTCCCAGTCGAGGATCTGAGTGCGATAGGGGATGTACAGGAACAGAAGACGAAGCGTATTGCGCTCATGTGGCTGCAAGGATCCGTAATCGACGAAAAGGTCCGCAATCGCGTCATTCCAGGCGAGGATATCGAGTCGGGTATTGCGGACGTAGGCCGGGATCGGATTCATGGCACGGACCAGCGTTTCAAGTCCTGCACTGACCCCGCCGCCCGCATGGACCGGAGGAGGTTCGAGAGAGGAAAGGGCGAAGAGATGAGCGGATTCAATCCGATCAAGCTTGAGAACCTTCGAGATCCGCCGGAGTGCATCGGCAGAAGGTTGGATGTCGCGCCCTTGTTCCAGCCAGGTGTACCAGCTCACACTGACGCCTGCCAGCATGGCCACCTCCTCGCGGCGCAAGCCCGGCGTGCGCCGGGGCCCTTCAGGCAAACCAAAATCCTTTGGGTGGAGACGGGCACGCCGGCTGGAGAGGAATGCACCAAACTCGCGACGTTGTTCGGGGGAGGGTCTTTTTGCCATATCTCACTTCTCGCGTTGACTTCAAACAGCTCTTCCTCTACGACATTCCCCGCGTCACTGATCAAGCTGAAACGCTGTGCATGGCCGCGACCATTTCGGTGGCACAGCTGCACTAGCGATCCGGCACCGGCGGATTTTGCCTGACTGAGGACGCTCCTCGCCGACTCAAGAGCGTCGTGAGATCAGCAATAAGGTCGCGTGGACATATTAAATGAAGTGAACAAACTTCTCGACTGGATGAGCCGTGGCCATAGTCAGCGTCATCGATGCGCCCGGCTCCAAGGAAGGCTTCATTCTGATCCTTCCTAGCGCGATCGATCAGTTCGCCTGAGGCGCACAACGTGGCCGGCCCCCGTACAAGGCGGCGCACGACCGGTGCGCAGCCCGTCAGTGGCCCGACCCGGCCCGCACCGCCAACCCGATTGTATTGTTTTATTTGACTATAAGTCAGCATTTCAGAACCTACCCCCGGCGATCGCACCGTCCTATATTGGCGCCATACTGTAGTACTTTTTATTGATTTGCGAACCAAGGAGATCATCATGAGTGTCAAGCACGTCCTTTTTATTTTGACAAACGCTGCAGAGATCGGCCCCAACAAGCGCGCCACGGGCTATTTCTTCCCTGAAGTTGCCCATCCCTTTGAAGTGTTCGACCATGCCGGCATCGCGGTGGAATATGCTTCCCCGCTGGGTGGCACCCCACCCGAAGATGGCTACGATGCGAATGATCCGGCACAGCTCGCCTTCCGCAACAGCAGCGCAATCCGCCGCATGGCGCATAGCCGCAAGCTGTCGGAAGTGGACGTTTTGGATTACGATGCGATCTTCTTCCCCGGGGGTCTGGGCCCGATGGTCGATATCGCCAACGATCCGGACGTCAAGCGCGCTATCGCCCGCGCCTGGGAAGGCGGCAAGATCGTCGCTGCGGTCTGCCACGGCCCCGCCGCGCTGCTGGGCGTCAAGCTGCAGGACGGGACCCAGTTGCTCCGTGGTCGGAACGTGACCTCCTTCTCGAACGAAGAAGAAAATGTCTATGCCCAGGCGGACGTGCCGTTCAAGCTTGAGGACGCACTGCGCGAAGAAGGTGCGCAATACTCGGCAGCCGATGCCTGGCAGTCGAACGTGGTCGTCGACGGCCGCCTGATGACCGGCCAGAATCCATCCTCGGGCGGTCCATTGGCTGAAGTAATCGTCAAGGCTCTGCAAAGCTGACCGAGACAGGCACACCACCGGCAATCGCTCCATGCGATCGGCCGGTGGGTTGTCAGCGAAGGGCCTGGCTTGACGATCGCAGCGTTACGTAGTCGCGGTAGGCCTACGATTGAACCGATCACATCAATGGAGGAAGTTATGTCCGCATACGTTGTATTCATTCGAGAAAAGACCACCAACCCGGACGAATTCGCGCAGTACGCACAAAAGGCCGCTGCGGCCCGCACTGGTCACGACATCACGCGCATCGCGTTCTACGGCCAGATGGACGTGCTGGAAGGCCCGCAGGCCGAAGGCGTCGCCATCCTGCGTTTTCCCGACATGGACGCGGCCCGCGCCTGGTATAACAGCCCGGCGTACAAAGAGGCCCGGGAGCATCGCTTCAAGGGCGCCGAGTACCGTATGTTCCTCGTGGAAGGCAGCGACGTCAGCCCGACATAAGCAAACATCGGAAGAGTGCCAACCTATCCCAGGCTGGGTCACATCCATGAAAAACGGCTCCCGCGGGAGCCGTTTTCCTTTGCCTCAGCGGCTGCTGCCAGGTCACCCCAGCAACAACGCGTCGTCGGAGAGCTTCTCGCCGCGCGTCTGCTCGAACATCTTGAGCAGGTCCGGCACATCCAGCCCGGCACGTTCCTGGCCAGACACGTCCAGCACCACGCGGCCCTGGTGCAGCATCACGGTGCGGTCGCCGTAGTCCAGCGCCTGGCGCATGCTGTGGGTCACCATCATGGTGGTCAGCTTGCTCTCGGAGACGATCTTGGCCGTCAGCTCCAGCACGAAGGCCGCCGTCTTCGGATCCAGGGCGGCGGTGTGCTCGTCCAGCAGCAGGATGCGCGAAGGCTGCAGCGAGGCCATCAGCAGGCTCACCGCCTGGCGCTGGCCGCCCGAGAGCAGGCCGATGCGGTCGGTCAGGCGATTCTCCAGGCCCAGGTTGAGGATGGAGAGCTTCTCGCGGAACAGCTCGCGCATCTTGCCGCGAATGGCGAAGTTGAAGCCGCGACGACGGCCGCGCGCCATGGCCAGGGCCATGTTCTCTTCGATGGTCAGCGCCTCGCAGGTACCGGCCATCGGATCCTGGAACACCCGCGCGACCATGCCGGCGCGATCCCAGGCCTGCTTGCGGGTGACGTCGGTACCATCGATCTCGATGCTGCCGGTATCAACCAGCAGGTCGCCCGAGATGGCGTTGAGGAAGGTGGACTTGCCGGCGCCGTTGGAGCCGATCACGGCCACGAACTGGCCGGTCGGGATTTCCAGCGAGAGGCCACGCAGGGCCGGGTTCTCGATGGGCGTACCGGGATTGAAGGTGATCTTGAGATCGGTGGCTTTCAACATCTCAGGCTCCCTTCTTCAACAGTTTCAGCTTGCGCTTGCCCATGGGCAGCACCAGGGCCAGCATCACCAGCACGGCGGTCACCAGGTTCAGGTCTTGTGCCTGCAGGCCGATGAAGTCGCTGTTGAGCGCCAGCGCAATGAAGAAGCGATACAGGATCGCCCCCAGGATCACCGCCAGCGTGGTCCACACCAGGCGGCGCGCCGGCAGGATGTTCTCGCCGATGATGACCGCAGCCAGGCCGATGACGATGGTGCCGATGCCCATGGAAATGTCGGAGCCGCCCTGGGTCTGCGCAAACAGCGCGCCGGCCAGTGCCACCAGCGAATTGGCCAGCGCCATGCCGGCCAGCGTGGCGCGACCGGTGGCGATGCCCTGGGCGCGCGCCATGCGCGCGTTGGCGCCGGTGGCGCGCATGGCCAGGCCGATCTCGGAGGAGAAGAACCAGTCCAGCAGCAGCTTGGCGGCGATCACCACCACCAGCAGGATCAGCGGACGGCCCACATAGTCGGGGATCCAGTCCGGTTGCAGGATGGTGAAGATGGTCGGTTCGGAAATCAGCGGCACGTTGGGCTTGCCCATCACGCGCAGGTTGATCGAGTACAGCGCGATCATCATCAGGATACTGGCCAGCAGGTCCATGATCTTCAGGCGCACGTTCAGCCAGGCCGTGGTGAAACCAGCCAGGGCGCCCGCCAGCAAGGCGATGAAGGTCGCCAGGAAGGGGTTGTAGCCGGCTGCGATCATGGTCGCAGCCACGGCGCCGCCCAGCGGGAAACTGCCATCGACGGTCAAGTCAGGGAAAACCAGAATGCGGAAGGAAATCAGCACTCCGAGGGCCACGAGGCTGAAAATCAGGCCGATTTCCAGTGCGCCCAAGAGGGTATACAGCGACATAAAAGGACTTTCTTAAAAAACACATTCGGCATTGCGCGGTACGCTAATGCCGAATGTCTTCTGCGTTGCGCCGTCAGCCGCAGGGGTGGTGCGACTGCCGGCGATGCACGTGTGGCCCGGTCAGGGCCGGCTTCAGTTAAGGACCTTGGTGGCCGACTTCAGGAACTCCGGCGACAGGGTCACGCCTTGCTTCTGCGCGGCCGCGGTGTTGACGTACAGCTCCAGATTCTTCACGGGAGAGGAGGCGATCTCGCCCGCCTTCTCGCCCCGCAGGATACGCGCCACGACCTTGCCGGTCTGGCGCCCCATGTCATAGAAATTCACGCCCAGGGCGGCGACCGCGCCACGCTTGACGCTGCCGGTATCGGAGGCGATCAGCGGGATCCTGGCGTCGTTGCAGACCTTGGCCAGCGATTCGAAGACCGACACCACGTTGTTGTCGGTGGTGGTGTACATCACATCGATCTTGCCGATCAGGCTCTTGGCGGCCGGAGCCACGTCCACCGAGCGCGGCGCGGCGGCTTCCACCAGGGTCAGGCCCGCCTTCTGCAGCTCGCCCTTGATGTTGTTCAGGGCCGAGACGGAATTGGCTTCGCCCGGATTGTAAACCACGCCGACCCGCTTGGCCTCGGGCGCCACGCGCTTGATGATCTCGACCTGCTTGGCCGGATCGAGCATGTGCGACAGGCCGGTCACGTTGGTGCCAGAGGGTTTCCAGTCCTTGACCAGCTGGGCGGCCATGGGGTCGGCGATGGCCGAATAGACGATGGGGATGGTCTTGGTCGCGGCCACCAGCGGCTGGGCCGAGGGGGTGCCGATGGCGACGATGACGTCGGGGTTGTCACCCACGAACTTCTTGGCGATCTGTCCGGCCGTGCCGGCATTGGCCTGGGCGCTCTGGAAATCCCACTTCAGGTTCTTGCCCGGCTCGAAGCCTTCGGCAATCAGTTCATCCTTGGTGCCGTCACGCACGGCGTCCAGCGCCGGGTGCTCGACGAAGGAGGTGATGGCCACCACCTTCTCGGCCGCCAGCGCCGAGGCGCAGATGGCGCTCAGGGCCAGCGCACCGGCGATGGCGCGCAATGACTTCGATACTGCAAACATGGTCCTCTCCTCTTTCATGGTGGTCGGCACCTCGGCCTGTTCTGCGCCGGGCCCCTTATTCGTATGGGACGAACGGTCTTGCCTGCGCCAGATAAAGACGATCCCGCTCGCAAGCGGGATCCTCGGGCGTCGAATCGATTATTGCTTGATGACGGTCTTGGCCGAGCTGACCAGGTCCGGTGCCAGGGTCACGCCCTGCTTCTGGGCGGCGGCGGTATTGACGAACAGCTCCAGCTTGCTGCTGGTGGCCGAGGGGATGTCGCCCGGCTTTTCACCCTTGAGGATGCGGCCGACCATCTTGCCGGTCTGGCGACCCAGGTCGTAGTAGTTCACGCCCAGCGCAGCGATGGCGCCACGCTTGACGCTGTCGGTGTCGGAGGCCACCAGGGGGATCTTGGCGTCGTTGCCGACCTTGACCAGGGCTTCATAGGCCGAGACCACGTTGTTGTCGGTATTGGTGTAGATCACATCGACCTTGCCGATCAGGCTCTTGGCGGCGCTGCCGACGTCCACCGAACGGGGTGCGGCGGCTTCCACCAGGGTCATGCCGGACTTGGTCAGCAGTTCCTTCAGGGCCTTGACGACCACGGCCGAGTTGGCTTCACCCGGGTTGTAGACCATGCCCACGCGCTTGGCATTGGGCACGACACGCTTGATCAGCTCGACCTGCTTGTCCAGTTCCAGCAGGTCCGACACGCCGGTGACGTTGGTGCCGGAAGCCTTCCAGTCCTTCACCAGTTGTGCGGCGACCGGATCGGTCACGCCCGAATAGATCACCGGGATGGACTTGGTAGCGGCCACCAGGGCTTGTGCCGAGGGGGTGGCGATGGCCACGATGGCGTCGGGCTTGTCGCCGACGAACTTGCGGGCGATCTGGGCGGCGGTACCGGTATTGCCCTGGGCGCTCTGGTATTCCCACTTCAGGTTCTTGCCGGCTTCGAAGCCTTCTTCCTTCAACTCATCCTTGACGCCATCACGCACGGCATCCAGGGCCGGGTGTTCGACGATGGCGGTCACGGCGACCGACTTGTCCGCCGCCATGGCGGGGGCAGAACACACGGCAGCCAGGGACAGGGCGGCAACCATGGCACGCAGCGTCAGCTTGTTGTTGTAGGACATGCAGTCTCCCTTGGAAAAATGGATGGAATACCCGAAAAGACGCTAAGTCTAGCCTAGCGCATCTGAACAATCAATTTGCATGGCGGCATGGGTCAGACCGTCTGCGGTCAGACTCATGCCAGGCATTGCTGCCAGGCAATGGATCGCCGGCAATGGCACTCGCATTCCCGCTGCACCAGTCTTGCACGTTCCGATAACAGCCAGATAGTCAGTATTGACGGGGCACAGGCGATGGCCCCGCTTGCGTTGCTATAATCCCAGCCCATGCCTTCCCGCCCTTCCCCGCCGCGCTACATATCTCGCCGCCCCTGGTCGCGGGTGTGGCTGAGCCTGTCGCTGGTGCTGGCCATGCTGGCCGCGCCCTGGCAATCCCAGGCAGTCGCGCTTGGCAATGGCGAGAGCCGTGACGTCCCCGCCATGGCCATCTGCAGCGTGGCCGGTGGCGCCTCCGGCAGCACGCCTGCACACCTCGCGGCCGGCCACTGCAACCTGTGCTGCACCGGCCAGGCAGCCACCGCGCTGCCCCCGTCGATGCCGCTGGCTGTGGCCACCTCCGGCATCAGTTACCCGCTGGCAACGGCCATCCCCGCCCTCCGTTCGGCCAGCCTGGCACCGGGCAGCGCGCAGGCGCGCGCGCCACCGGCCTGATCCACCCCCGACCCGTTCGCAATACCCAGGAGGCACAGACGCACGTTGCGCCGGCCTCGCCAATGAAGATCAACCAGGATAGAAGACCATGAAACA
The DNA here is from genome assembly GCA_019233085.1 of Herbaspirillum sp. Taxonomy (GTDB): domain Bacteria; phylum Pseudomonadota; class Gammaproteobacteria; order Burkholderiales; family Burkholderiaceae_D; genus Herbaspirillum. Next base: position 19,230 of record JAFAMT010000426.1, on the reverse strand, counting down.
GCTTTTCCAACGCCTCGCCCTCGCCGCCACCCTGCTGGGCAGCGCCGCCCTGTCGCACGCTCATGAATACAAGCTCGGCCAACTCGACATCGGCCACCCCTATGCCCGTGCCACCGTACCCGGCCAGCCGGCTGCCGGCGCCTACCTGAGCATCGAGAACAAGGGCAGCGCGCCAGACCGCCTGGTGGGCGTGTCCTCGCCGGTGGCCAAGTCCGGCGAGATCCATACCATGAGCATGGAAGGCAACCTGATGAAGATGCGTGAAGTCGAGGGCGGCCTGGAAGTCAAACCCGGCCAGAAGATCGCCATGCAGCCGGGCAATGGTTACCACATCATGCTCATGGGCCTGTCGCGCCCGCTCAAGGCCGGCGAGAAGGTGCCTGCCACCCTGACCTTCGAGAAGGCCGGCAAGATCGACGTGACCTTCAACGTGGAAGACCCGGCCGCCGCTGCCGGCAAGGACGGCAAGGATGAGATGGGTGACATGAAGGGCCATGTGCACCACTGATCAGCCGCCCCGCGCTGAAACGACAAGGCCGGCAGTGAGCATCACGCTCCTGCCGGCCTTGTCGTTTGCTGGAGGTCTGCGCGGCTGAGCCTGGCTCAACCAGCCAGCTTGCGCACCTTGGCCAGCAGCTTGGTAGTAGAGCGGTCGTGCTCGAAGGCGATCGCCAGCACCTGGCCACCATAGGCGGCCACGGCCTGGCCTTCGGGAATGGCCTGCATGTCGTAGTCGCCGCCCTTGACGTAGATCTCGGGACGGGCTTGCTGCACGGCTTCCAGGGCGGTGTCTTCATCGAAGGGGACCACCAGCGACACCGATTCCAGCGCGGCCAGCACGGCCATGCGGTCTTCGCAGGTATTGATGGGGCGGTCGTCGCCCTTGCCCAGGCGCTTGACCGAGGCATCCGTATTGGCCGCCACCACCAGCGAAGCGCCCTGGGCGCGGGCCTGGGCCAGGTAGGTCACATGGCCTCGGTGCAGGATATCGAACACGCCATTGGTCATCACCACCGGCTTGGGCAGTTGGGCCACGCGCTGCTTGAGTTCTTCGCGGGTGCAGAGTTTGGATTCGAAGTCGGCCATCGTGGTGTGCTCGGTTGGACTATGGAGTTGCTAGGAAGGGGACGGCGCACGTCCCATGAAAAAAGCCGCAACCTCGGTTGCGGCTTGCGATTGTACTGCCAGTGCTACGCGATGTGCTGCACCCGCGCTCAGGCTGCGGCAGCGCCCGCCGGCAGGATGCGCTGGGTGACTTCCTTGCGGTAGCGGTTCAGTTCCTGGACGTTGTTGAAGGTGCGTTCAAACAGCAGCGACATGTTGTGCAGGATGCGGTCGACGACCTTCTTTTCCCACTCGCCATCGAACTTGATCTGGTTGTCCAGCCAGCGCTCCAGCCATTCCGGATCGGGCAGGCGGCTCTGCACGGTATCGTTGGGGAACAGCGCCTGGTTCACGTGCAGGTTGGTGGGGTGCAGCGGCTTCTCGGTACGACGGGCCGAGGCCATCAGCACACCGATCTTGGAGAAGGCGGCGCGGGCCTTGTCGCCCATTTCGTTCAAGGCCTTCTTCATGTAGCGCAGGTAGGCACCACCGTGACGGGCTTCATCCTGGCTGATGATTTTGTAGATCTGCTTGATGACCGGCTCGGTGTGCCAGTCGGCGGCACAGCGGTACCAGTGGTTCAGGCGGATCTCGCCGCAGAAGTGCAGCATCAGGGTTTCCAGCGGCGGGGCCGGATCGAACTCGAAGCGCACGTTGTGCAGCTCCTCTTCGGTCGGGGCCAGGTCCGGGCGGAAGCGGCGCAGGTATTCCATCAGCACCAGCGAGTGCTTCTGTTCCTCGAAGAACCATACCGACATGAATGCCGAAAAATCGCTGTCCCCGCGGTTATCGCGCAGGAACATCTCGGTCGCCGGCAGCGCGGACCATTCCGTGATCGCGTTCATGCGAATGGTCTGAGCCTGTTCGTCGGTGAGCAAAGAAGCATCGAACTTGTCCCAGGGAATATCCTTATCCATATTCCAACGGACCTGCTCTAGCGATTTGAACAATTCTGGGTACAGCATCTCAGTGTGTGCCTATATGCGTTAAGTGTTTGATTTAACAAGATTTTCCCTGTCCATACTAAAACCGTCAGGTTTCAGCAATATGACAAGCCTGGCGCGTGGGCGCCGGAATGGCTCTGTCATGGCGAAGATCAGGGGGAAGTTGGCTTGCGGGAGGCTGGCTTCTTGTTTTGCCGCGATTGTACAACACCCGCCCGGGCCGGGGCGCTCGTATTTGGGCCGGTCTTGGGTGCTTTCTTGACCGGTGGCTTCTTCGGCGCCGGCTTGGCTGCCGTGCCTGCCTTGGGAGCGGCTACCGGCTTGGCTTTCGGGGCTGCCTTGGCCTTGGGCGGCACTGTCTTATTTTCGCTACGCTTGGCGGTCTTGGGCGGCTTGGCCGGCTTCAAGAGCGGCTCCTGATCGGCAGCGGCACCGGTCAGGGCATTGCCCACGGCATGCTTGAACTGCTCCTGCAGCACGTTCCACCAGGCATTGGGATTGGCGATGGCCGACTGGAAATCGGCAGTGGGCGGCACCGCCTCTGCGGCCTGGGGCTCGGTGGCCTCCTCTACGACGTCTTCCTCTTGCTCCTCGACAACTCCGGATGCGCTGGGCTCCTGCTCGGGTTCCGGCTGTTCAGGCTCCTCCTGGGCGCTCGCTGCCGGCCACAGCGGGAAACCGAACGGGAACGGCGGCGTCGTGCCGCTTTCGCCCTGCGCGGCAGCCTCGCCCGCCGGGGCCTCGCGCGAGGCCATGATGGCGCTCATCGCCTGCAGGGTGGACAGGGTCGCGCTCTGCACTTCCAGGGTCTGGATGGTGGCCTTGAGCATGTTCAGGTTCAGTTCCAGCCAGGATGCGACGGTCTTCAGGTCCGCGATCTTCTTGTTGATATCCTCGACCGACAGCGTCGGCGTGGCCATCGCTGGCGCGCCCATGCTGCTCCACATCTTCTGCATGAATTCGATGGTATCGGTGACCGAGCCTGCGCCCGGCATCTTGTCCTGGTTCAGCATTGAACGCTCCTCTTGTGGTGTCCTCTATGGGTCAGCGCGGCGGGCGCTGCATCTTGCACGAGCTGGGCAGGGCGGTCTGCTCGGCCGGGATGAAACGCTCGGTACGGAAGCCGTAGCCACTGCCCTCGTTGTCGAAGCGGATACCGCCACTGTCGGCACGCTGCATCTGCATCAGGTACAGCGGCTGGATCAGCTGGTGATCGGCCGCGCGCATCGTGGCGTCGTGGAAGGTGCTCTGATAATGCGCGCCTTCCAGTGCATATGCAACCGCTGCGGGCTCGGTGCTCCTGGCTTTCTCGATGGCCTTGGCCAGCATCTCGATCATGACCTGCATGCGCAGGTAGAGGTAGTCGTCCTTGGCCTGGGGATAGCGCTGGCGGTATTGCTGGTAGAAGGCATCGCTGGGCGAGCCCGGCGTGCCGCCGGCATTCGGATGCCATTCGGCCACCGCCCGCACCACCCCCACGCCGGCCTCGCCGATGGCCGCCGGCGCGCCCAGGCTGTTGGCGTAGAAGGTGTAGAACTTGGCCTTGAAGCCGGCGTCGCGGGCGGCCTTCACCAGCAGCGTCAGGTCATTGCCCCAGTTGCCGGTGATGACCGCATCGGCCCCGGCGCTGCGCATCTTGGCGATGTAGGGGGCGAAATCCTTGATCTTGCCGATCGGATGCAGTTCGTCGCCGACGATGGCGATATCGGGACGCTTGGCGTTCAACTGCTCACGCGCGGCCTTGGCGACCTGGCGGCCGAAGCTGTAGTCCTGGCCGATCAGGTAGACGCGCCTGGTGGCGGGATCGGCCTTGATGGCTTCGGTCAGGGCTTGCATGCGCATGTCGGCGCTGGCGTCGAAGCGGAAATGCCAGAAGCTGCATTTCTCGTTGGTCAACGCCGGGTCGACCGCCGAGTAATTGAGGAACAGCACGCGCCGCTGGGGCTCGCGCTGGTTGTGCTTGTTGACCGCATCGACCAGGGCCGCGGCTACCGCCGAGCTGTTGCCCTCGATCAGGAAGGGAATGCCCTCATCGGTGAGCTGGCGGAACTGCACCAGCGAGTCTTCCACGCCCAGCTTGTTGTCGAAGGTGGAGAGCTGCAGCAGGTGCTTGCCATCGGGCAGGCTCACGCCGCCGCGCGCATTGACGCGATCGATGGCGTAGCTGATGTTGCGCACCACGGCTTCACCGGCATTGGCAAAGGGACCGGAGAGACCGTCGATCATGCCGATGCGGATAGGAGGCAAGGGGGCTGCGGCCTGCGCCGGCAGCCACAGCGAACAGGCGGCCAGTGCCAGGGCAATGGCGCCGGTCAGGCGGGAGGACAGGGAGGCACTCATATTCTGCATCGTCTTCTGCATCGACATCTCGGTCAGGCGTAAAACCCGCATTGTACGTTGTTTGAAAAGCATCTCCGAGACGGGGCCGGCAGCGCACGCCGTCGATCTGATCCGATACACTGGCGCCATGACCGACGTTTCCCGCTCGTTGCGGCGCTGGCCGCGCCTGCTGCTCCTCATTGCGCTCACCCTCACGCTGCACGGCCTGCTGCTGGACTGGGGCCGGCGCCATGTGATCGCCCTGCAGACGCCGCAGGAAACGGCCATCTCGGTGCAACTGCATCCGGTTGCGCCCCCCGCGCATGCGGTGGCGCTGCCGGCCCCGCCGCCGCCACGGCAGGCCGAACCTGCCCCGCCACGACGCGCCAGCAGCCCGCCCCGCCCTGCCCGGCCTGCACCGGCGTCCATCGATCCTCCCGACGAACCGATACGCGAAACCGTCGAGCGCATCGTCACGGTCGCACCCGAGGCGCCACAAAGCGCGCCCGCCGACGCCAATGCCAGTGCTGCTGGCGGCAACGGCAGCGCAGCGGCCACGGCAGGCCCGGCGGCTACGAGCGACGCCCCCGCCACCGACACGCCGGCCGCCGGCAGACACTACCAGACCGCCGCCCCTCCCAGCGCCGTGCTGGACTATGACGTCACCGGCACCAAGGACCAGGCGCCAGCCTACGGGACCGGGCGCATCACCTGGGTCAATCACGGCAGCAGCTACGAGGTGATGGGGCGGGCCAAGGCCCTGTTCTTCACCGTGCTCAATTTTTCCAGCCAGGGCGAGCTCGATGGCTGGGGGGTCTCGCCGGTGATCTATACCGAACAGAAGGGCTTCAAGGCCGCCACCAATACGCACTTCAACCGCGAGCGCGACCTGGTCAGCTTCTCCGCCTCCACCACCAGCTATGCGCGCCGGGGCGGCGAGCAGGACCGCGCCAGCCTGATCTGGCAACTGGCCGCCATCGGACGTGGCAATCCGGCGCAGATGCAGCCGGGCGTGACGATCGACCTGTTCGTGGCCGGCGTGCGCGACGGTGAAATCTGGCGCATGCAGGTGCTGGGCGAGGAAGACATCACCCTGCCCATCGGCCGTCTGCACGCCTGGCATGTGGTACGCATGCCCAAGCCGGGCTCCTATGATGACCGCGTCGACATCTGGCTGGCGCCGCAGCACGAGTGGTATCCGGTGCGGGTGCGCTATACCGACCAGCGTCCCGACGGCGACTACACCGAACTGTCGCTCTCGGGGCTGACGCCCTGAGGCCTGCCGCATTGGCCAGATGCTGTCAAAATGCGAAACAATTGCACACAATGACGCCACCACGCGGCAGAACCGTGAGTAGCCGCCCGGGTCGTACAAGACCCGCCACCCGGCCTCACGATTGACTTATCCACAGAGACACAGACGAAGAACTCGCCATGACCCGATCTTTCCACGCTGCCCTGATTTCCCTCCCCACCCGCCTGGCCGCATTGGGCCTGGCCGGCCTGCTGGCCAGCGCCCCGCTGCTGGCCGCCGACGGCCCGCATCCGGTGGACAAGCGCCCCTTCAACCTGCCGCCATCGGCCGAGCTGACCTACTCCATCCAGGCCAAGCAGAGCGGCCTGGATGTACAGGGGCAGGGCATCGTGAAGTGGACGCAGAGCAAGACCAGCTACAAGGTCAGCACCGAAACCCGCGCCATGCTGCTGGGCAAGATCCTGGAAACCAGCAGCGAAGGCGACATCGATGCCTACGGCCTGGCGCCGCAGCGCTTCGTCGAGAAGCGCCTGCGCCGCGATCCCTCCACCACCACCTTCAACCGCGAACAGAACAAGATCACCTTCACCCAATCCTCCGACAGCTACCCGCTGCAGGGTGGCGAACAGGATCGCACCGGCATCACCTGGCAATTCGTGGCCATCGCCCGTGCCAATGCGGCGAAGATGAAACCGGGTTCGGAATGGAACTTCTTCGTGGCCGGCCCGCGCGATGCCGAGCAATGGACCTTCAAGGTGGTCGGCCGCGAAAAGATCAGGACGCCCCAGGGCGAGACCGAGGCACTGCATATCTTCCGTGCGCCGCCACCGGATGACCAGGGCCAGAAGCTCGATATCTGGCTCTCCCCCAAGCAGGAGTGGTATCCGGTGCGCCTGAAGTTCACCGATCCGGATGGCGACTATATCGAGCAGGTGCTGGATTCGGTCCGCAAAACCAACTAAGCTTGGCACAACGCTGTATGTGGACGCGGGGCCTGGCGGGCATGGATGCCGCCGGGCCCCGCGTCCGTCATTCCCTCGACAACGCATAAAACTCCATGTCCGACACTCCCCTCGCAAGCGCCAGCGGCGCCCTCGCTCCCACCGTCAAGACCCAGAGCGCCCTGGTGCTGTTCTCTGGTGGCCAGGACTCCACGACTTGCCTGGCCTGGGCGCTGTCGCGCTACCAGCGCGTGGAAACCATCGGCTTCGACTATGGCCAGCGCCATGCCATCGAACTGGAGGTACGCCCCTCCCTGCTGGCGAAGATGAAGGCCTTCTCGCCCGACTGGAAGAAGCGCCTGGGCGAGGATCACATGATCGACCTGTCGCTGATCGGCAAGATCTCTGACACCGCGCTGACACGCGACGTCGCCATTGCCATGCAGGACAACGGCCTGCCCAATACCTTCGTGCCCGGCCGCAACCTGCTGTTCATGACGGTCGCCGCCACCCTGGCCTACCGGCGCGGCCTCAATGTCCTGGTCGGCGGCATGTGCGAGACCGACTTCTCGGGCTACCCGGATTGCCGAGACGACACCATGAAGGCCCTGCAAGTGGCGCTGAACCTGGGCATGGCCACGCAACTGAAGGTGGAAACCCCGCTGATGTGGATTGACAAGGCCGAGACCTGGGCGCTGGCCGAGTCGCTGGGCGGCGCGCCGCTGGTGGACCTGATCCGTACCGATACGCATACCTGCTACCTGGGCGAACGCGGCGCACTGCACGACTGGGGCCACGGTTGCGGCAAGTGCCCGGCCTGCGAACTGCGCATGCGCGGCTATCGTCACTACGCGGCGGCCAAAACTTCCGTCTGATCAGGCACAATAGGCTCGTCCTGAACAGAACGCGCCCCATGCCCAACGCCAACCTCTCCCAGCTAGTCGCCAGGAGCACCGCCGCGCTGCTGCTCCTGCTGGCCGCCGCCGAAATCGGCCGGCGTGCCGCCGATCTGCCCAGCCTGCCGGCGCTGGTCGACCTGCAATTCGACCTGACGCCGCGCAGCCAGAGCTACAAGGTCTTCGACAACAGTCCGATCGCCCGCTCCTCGCACCCGCGGCCCTTGCCCACCGCCTTGCAGCCGCTCGATATCAGCGTTCCCTGGAAGGATGGCAGCAGCCTGCCAGTGATCGATTTCCTCAAGACCACCTCCGCCCACGCTTTTCTGGTGGTGCAGGATGGTCGGGTGGTCTACGAGCGCTACATCGATGGCTACGACGCCAACTCGCGCTTCACCTCCTTCTCGGTGGCCAAGTCCTTCGTCTCGGCGCTGACCGGCGTGGCGCTGGCGCAGGGCAGGATCAAGTCGCTGCAGGAGCCGATCGGCAACTATCTCAAGAGCGACGAGATCAATCCGGCCTACGCCAACATCACCATCGGCGAATTGCTGGACATGCGCTCGGGCATCGACGTGGACGAAGACTACGAAGGTTCACTGACCTCGCCGGTGGTGCGCATGTTCGTCAGCACCGACCTGCATGCCTTCGTGGCCGGCCGCCATGGCCTGCGCTTCGAACCCGGGTCGCGCTATGAATACCGCAGCGTCGATACCCTGGTGCTCTCGCGCGTGCTGGCACGCGCCACCGGCATGCACCTGGCCACCTATGCGCAGGCACAGCTATGGGAACCGCTGGGCATGGAACAGGATGCCAGCTGGAGCGTGGACAGCCAGAAACATGGCGTGGAAAAAGCCTTCTGCTGCATCAATACCACCGCCCGCGACTTCGCCCGGCTGGGCTTGCTCTACCTCAACGAGGGCCGCATCGGCGAGCGCCAGATCGTCAGTACCGCCTGGGCGGCCGAACCGCGCCTGCCGGTCAACAATGGCACGGTCCTCGATTATCGTGATGGCTGGTGGATCCCGCCGGGCAACGCGGCCGACCGCGATTTCTCGGCCGTCGGCGTGTTCGGCCAGTACATCTACGTCAATCCGGCCACGCGCACCGTCATCGTCAAGCTCAGCGACTATGGCGTGGAGCAGGACGAGGTACTCACCATGCTGGCCATGCGCCGCATCAGCCACTACGTCGCCGGCAAGGGCTGATACCACTGGCCTGGGTGCCGGGATGAAAAAAAACCGCCTGTCTCGCAACAGGCGGTTTTTTCATGGGTGCCATGGACGCGACACCAGCGGATAAACAATATAAATCATTTACCGCTATCGGCCGGCGCCACCGTGGGCTCAGAAGAGTTCGTTCTTCATCTGCGTCTTGGCCTTGTCCTCCTCGGGCGTCAGGCCGCCACGGTCGCCCATGCCCAGGTCGCGCACCATGGCGCTGGGCGGGTACTCGGCGTAGTAGTACTCGCCACCGGATTCGATCACGCCATCAGGCACCGTACGGTCCACATTGGGCACATCCTTGAGCGCCTTGGACATGTAGCTGATCCACACCGGCAAGGCCAGGCCGCCACCGGTTTCGCGGTCACCCAGGCTCTTGGGCTGGTCGTAGCCGATCCAGGCGATGGCAGTCAGGCCGGGCTGGTAGCCGGCGAACCAGGCGTCCAGGGAATCGTTGGTGGTACCGGTCTTGCCGGCCAGGTCGGTACGTTTCAGCGACAGCGCCTTGACCGCCGTGCCATGACGCACCACGTCGCGCAGCATGCTGTCCATGATGAAGGCATTGCGCGCATCGATGACGCGATTGCTTTCATCGCTGGCCGTGGCCGGCTTGGCCTGGGACAGCACCGTACCATCGCTGTCGGTGACCTTGGTGATCAGGTAGGGATTGATCTTGTAGCCGCCATTGGCGAACACCGAATACGCCCCCACCATCTGCAAGGGCGTGACGTTGCCCGCGCCCAGCGCCAGGGTCAGGTAGGGCGGGTTCTTGTCGGCATCGAAACCGAAGCGGGTGATGTACTCCTGCGCATACTTCACGCCGACCCGCTCCAGGATACGGATGGAGACCAGGTTGATCGACTTCTGCAAGGCCCGACGCATCGAGATCGGCCCCTCGAACTTGCCGCCGTAGTTCTTCGGCTGCCAGACCTGGCCACCGGTCTGGGTGAAGGTCAGCGGCGCATCATTGATGATGGTGGCCGGGGACAGCCCCTTTTCCAGCGAGGACGAATAGATGAAGGGCTTGAAGGACGAGCCCGGCTGGCGCCAGGCCTGGGTGACGTGGTTGAACTTGTTGCGGTTGAAGTCGAAACCGCCCACCAGCGAACGGATCGCGCCATCCTGCGAGTTGACCGAGACGAAGGCCGATTCCACCTCCGGCATCTGGGTGATGATCCAGCTGCTGCCATCCTGGAACACCCGGATGATGGCGCCACGGCGGATCTTCTTCTGCGGCGGCGCCTTGTCCGAGAGCAGGTTGGCGCCGAAGCCCAGGCCGGCGCCGGAGATGCTGATCTCTTCGCCGGTGGCCAGCATGGCGGTGATTTCCTTGGGCTTGGCCTCCAGCACCACGGCGGCGACCATGTCGTCGCTGTCGGGATGGTCGGCCAGCTCCACCTCCACGGCATCCTCCAGGACTTCGCGGCTGGTGTTTTCGGGCAGCTCCATGTAGCCCTCGGGACCGCGATAACCGTGGCGGCGCTCGTAGTCGATGATGCCGCGACGCAGGGCGATGTAGGCCGCATCCTGGTCGGTCTTGGTGATGGTGGTGAAGACGTTCAGGCCACGCGTGTAGGTCTCGTCCTTGTACTGGCTATAGACCAGCTGGCGCGCCATCTCGGCCACGTATTCGGCGTGCATGCCGAAGGCCGAACTGTCGCCCTTGACGCGCAGTTGTTCATCTTTCGCTGCCTGATACTGCACTTCAGTGATATATCCGAGCTGACGCATGCGCAGTAGGATGTATTGCTGCCGGGCATGGGCACGCTTGGGATTGACCACCGGATTGTAGGCCGACGGCGCCTTGGGCAGGCCGGCCAGCATGGCCGACTCGGCGATGGTGAGGTCCTTGAGCTGCTTGCCGAAATAGATCTGGGCGGCCGAGGCGAAACCATAGGCACGTTGTCCCAGATAGATCTGGTTCATGTAGACCTCAAGGATCTGGTCCTTGGTCAGGTTGTTCTCGATCTTCCAGGCCAGCGGGATCTCGTAGAAGAACTTGCGCACCGCCTTCTGCAGGAAGGTCGGTTCGTTGCTGGTCAGGAAGAAATTGCGCGCCACCTGCTGCGTGATGGTGGACGCACCGCCGCCACCACCGGAGAGGTTGGAGAAGGTCGCCCGGGCGATGCCCTGGTAATCGACGCCGCCGTGTTCATAGAAGCGGTCATCCTCGATGGCCAGCACGGCCTTCTTCAAGATCTCGGGGATGTCCTTGAAATGCACCAGGTTGCGGCGCTCCTCGCCGAATTCGCCGATCAGCACGCCGTCGGCCGAGAAGATGCGCAGCGGGATCTTGGGCCGGTAGTCGGTCAGGTTGTCCAGGTCGGGCAGCTTGGGATAGGTCAGCGCGACGATGAAGGTCACGCCCAGCAGCGCCATCACGGCCAGGCCGAATACGGTGCCGAACACACCCAGCAGGATGCGCAAGGACCAGTGCATGCGCTTGCGCGGTGGCTTGCCGGTGGGCTCATCGGCCGCCGGCCGGGCCGCTGTTTTGGGCGCCGATGCCGGATTCTTGGGATCGCCGCCGTTGGAAGGTGAAGACATTCGAGATATGCGTTAAAGCAGGCCGTAGCCGGATTGGAAGAAACAAGCCCGCATTATAGCGGCTCCCCCTCGGAGGCCGCGCGGCCGGGTGTTGCAAATAGACCAAACCCGATGGGACAGGGTTCCTTGCCGGGCTTGCGTCCAGAGGGCCGGCGGCGGCGAATTGGCCGGACTTCTTCAAGTTTTGACTATTCCCGCACCGGCTTGTGCGTCTGACAATCCATGCTCCTTCCCTGGCATGAGGTGAGCGGCATGGTGCGGATATCCCTTCCCCGAGGCTGGCGTGCGGCGTCACTGTGCGTGGGCATCGACATCGGCCGCGATGGCCTGCGCCTGGCGCTGATGCGACGCCGTGGCGGGCAGCGGCGGGTGCTGCAGCTGGCCGCGCGACGGCTGCCGCCGCCCGGAGCGGGCCGCGACCATTTCAGCGACCTCGATGTGCTGGCCAGCCAGTGCCGCGCCCTGCTGGCCAATCCGGCCTGCCGCGATGCCGCGCTGGTGCTGGCCATCCCGGCCGCCAGCCTGGTGCATCGCCAGCTGGTTCTGCCGGCAGCTTCGAACCAGGTGCAACGGCTGTCCCAGGTGCGTGCCGAGATGGCGGCCCATGGGCTGGATGCCGCAGAGTACGAACTGGACTACCAGGTCCTGGGCCCGCAACCGGGTTCGGCGGGCGACGTGCAGGTCCTGGCCATGGCCGCTCCGACGCTGGCCATCGAAGACCGGCTGGCGCTGGCCGATGTCTTGCACATGCCCCTGGCCGGGCTGCCGCCGGAGGATCTTTGCCTGCGCGACTTCCTGCGCCAAGACAGGCCCGCCCGCAACGATGCCGTGCTGCGTCTCGATAGCGGCAGCAGCTGGCTGATCCAGGGTGCCGGCGCCAGCCAGCTCTTGCGCTGGAACGCCGCCGGGGCAGACAAGAGCCCAAGGAGCCGCACCGATGCGGGCCTGTCCCTGCTGGCCGAACTGGCGCCATTACTGCAGCAGCGGGCGCATCAGCTGCTGCTGACCGGCGACCATCCCCTGCTGGACCACCTGCCCCCGCTCTTTCACCGCTACACCAGCCTGACGGCCGCACCGGCCCGACTCCCCTCCTGCCTGGTCCTGCCCGCCGATGGGCAGGCCGGCCGCCCCGGCCCGCTGCCCGGCTTTCACCTGGCCATGGCGCTGGCGGCAAGGGGGCTGGCATGACGGCGCGCATCGACTTCCTCCATCTGCCAGGCCAGCGCCGCCGCGCGCGCGAACTGGCCTTCTACGGCTGGCTGGCCACCGCCGCGCTGCTGGGCAGCCTGCTGGCCGGCCTGCTGGCGCTGCGCCTGCACCTGCACACGCGCGACCTGCTCGCCGCCAACGCCCTGCTGGACGGGCAACTCCGCGCCCTGGCCCCGCAGGTCCAGGCCAGCAACGCGCTGCGCGCCGACATCATCCAGCTGGAAAAGCGCAGCGCCGCACTGCGGCAGCTGGAGCAGCAACGCGGCCAGGCCGTCCATCTGTTGCGCGGCCTGGCCTCGGCAAGCGACACCGGGATCCGCCTGCAGCGCATCACCCTGCGGGATGGGCGTGCCGAGCTGTCCGGACAGGCCCCCGCCATGCAGGCCATCCAGGACTATGCCGGCGCGCTGTCCGGCGCCGGCCTGGAAGGCGCCGTCCTGCATGATCTGCATGCCGACCTGCAGCCCGATGCCGAGGACGGCTATGCCTTCAGCCTCGCCATCCCGCTGCCGCCAGCTGGCACGGGGACGCGCCGATGAACCTGCGCACCCTGGCCACCCATCCCGCACACTGGCCGCTGGCCGCACGTATCGTCCTGATGCTGGGGTGCGCCCTGCTCTGCGCCGCCAGCGGCCTGCTGCTGGCCGTGCAGGAGCAGGAAGACATCCGCTTCGCCGTGCGCCAGCGACAACAGGAACTGCGCACGCAATTCCAGGCGGCGCTGGCCCAGGCCGCGCGCTCGGGTGGCCTGCACACGCACAAGACGGCGCTGCAGGTGCAATTGGCCGCGCTGGAAGAGCAGCTGTGGCCGCCATCGGCAGCCGGCAATGGCCTGCTGCACACCAAACTGATACGCCGCGCCGCCGAATGCGGCCTGACGCTGGAGTCATTCAAGCCCCATGCCGGCAAGCCCTCGGCCAGCCTCAGCCTGCGCGGTTCCTATCTCGACCTGTTGCGGCTGGTCGAACTGGTCACCGCCCCGCCGCTGCCCGTCCTCATCGACAGCCTGGAACTGCGCATCAGCGAACGCCCCGGCGACCGCAGCCTGCTGCTGAGCGCCGTCGTCACCGCCACACCAAGAACCGACCCGAACGAAAAGGAGCGTTTGCCATGACTCTGTTGCGACTCATTCTGCTGCTGGTCATCGCCTGCGGACTGGCCCTGCCTGCCTGCGCCCTGGTCGGCGATCGTCCGGACGAGGTAGCGACCACCCTGGCCTGGCTAGCGGATGCCCGGCGCCAGGCCGCACGCGTGCCGGCAGACGCCCGCGCGCCTGGCACCGTGGCCGTGGCCGTGGAAGGGGAAGCGCCTTCGACGACAGCGTTCCAGGACCCCTTCGGCCTGCCCCAGCAGGACGCCACACCGGCAGATTCGTCCGAACCGCCTCGCTCCCGCCCCGGCGATGTGGAGCAGACCCCAGCCGATGCTGCGCCCGATGCGCCACCCGATGCACCACCTCTTCCCGCCCTGCGCATGCTGGGGAGCCTGCAACAAGACGATGTACTGCAGGCGCTGGTGGAAATCGCCGGCACCACCTACCGCGTGGCCAGGGGCGATACGCTGCCAGGTGGGGCGGGCAAGGTCCTGGCCATCAGCGAGGAGGTGATAGAAGTCGGCGATGGCAGCACCACCCGCACCATCACGATCGCCCCGATGCCGGCACCGGCCCCACCCGCGCGACCGCCGCGCCAGGGCAAGCGCCGCCTGACCAGGCCGGGAGCACGGGCATGAGCGCGCCGTGGCCGGCATGGCTTGCCGCACTGGCGCTACTGACCTTGCTCCGGCCCGCCTGCGCCGCCGGCGACACGCGCCTGCACGCGCTGGACATCCACTATCACCAGGACGCCGCCACCCTGGAGCTGCGCCTGACCGCGCCCATCGACGCCACCCGGGTCAGTACCTTTGTCTTGATCGACCCGCTGCAACTGGTGCTGGACCTGCCCGAGGTCACGCCCGCCGCCAACCTGCCCCGCCGCCTGGCCGCCAGCGGCCTGCTCAAGCAGGTCACGCTGGCCGGGGACGGCGAACGCCTGCGCGTGCTGCTGCGGCTCAAGCATCCGGTCACACATCGTCTGCAGGCACAGGGCGAACGCCTGTTGCTGGAACTGGCACCCCGTGCGGGCGAGGATGCGGCGGCCATCGGCCAGATCGACTTCCGTCGCGGTCCGGCCGGGGAAGGCCGACTGACGCTGGAGCTGGCCTCCGCTGATCACCCGGTACAGTTGCGCCAGCTGGGCCAGCGCCTCGTCGCCAACATCGGTGGCGCCAGCTTGCCGGGCAGCCTGCGCCGCCGCGTGGAGGTGGGCGGATTCGGCACCCCGGTGCGCTACCACACGGCCCTGCCGCACGACGATGGCGTGCGCCTGGTGCTGGAGACGCAGGGGCCGTGGCGCTACCTGGCGCACCAGCGGGGCCGCCAGCTGGTCATCGACGTGCTGCCGACCACGGCAGCGGCCCAGGCCGCCGGTGCCGGCGCGGGCAAGCAATACAGCGGCAAGAAGCTCTCGCTCAACTTCCAGAACATCGAGATCCGCGCCGCGCTACAGGTGCTGGCCGACTTCACCGGCACAAACATCATCGCCAGCGATACGGTGGCCGGCCAGTTGAGCCTGCGCCTCAAGGACCTGCCCTGGGACCAGGCGCTGGATCTGATCCTGCAGGCAGGCGGCCTGGAGATGCGGCGCCACGGCGACGTGCTGTGGATCGCGCCGCGCGAGGACATGCTGGCGCGCGAACGGCAGGAACTGGAACAGAAGGCCCAGATCGCCGATCTGGAGCCACTGCATGCGGAGAGCTTCCAGCTCAACTACCAGCGCGCCGACACCCTGCGGCGGGCACTAGGCATCGGCGAGGATGGCGCAACCCAGCCCGGCCGGCGCCACACCCTGCTGTCACGGCGCGGCAGCGCCATGATCGACAGCCACACCAACCAGTTGCTGGTCACCGATACGCTGGCGGCCCTGGCCAATGTGCGCAAGCTGATCGAACGCATCGACGTGGCCGCGCGCCAGGTAGTGATCGAGGCACGCATCGTCGAGGCCGACGACGGCTTCGCCCGCAACCTCGGCGTCAAGCTGGGCCTGTCGGCGCTGACGCGGGGCGCGGCCGTGGGCAACAGCTATGCCGGCGTGGGCGAACTGAGCGGCCAGACCGCAGCGGCGCGCGGGCTTTACCTGCGCGAACCGGCGCTGGACCTGCGCGCCGATACCACCGGCGGCAACATCCCGGGCAGCTTCGCCTTCACCCTGTTCAATGCCGCCGCGCAACGTTTCCTCAATGTCGAACTGTCGGCGCTGGAGGCCGACGGACGCGGCAAGATCGTCTCCAGCCCGCGCCTGGTCACGGCCGACCAGCAGGCCGCCCTGATCGAGCAGGGCGAGGAAATTCCCTACCAGCAATCGGCCGGCAATGGCGTCACCACCACGGCCTTCAAGAAGGCCAACCTGAAGCTGGAAGTCACCCCCCAGATCACCCCCGACGGCAACGTGATCCTGGACGTGGACGTCAACAAGGACAGTCGCGGCAGCGCCACGCCCGGCGGCCTGGCGATCAATACCAAGCACATCAAGACCAAGGTCCAGGTGGAGGACGGCGGCACGGTGGTCATCGGCGGCATCTATACCCAGGCCGACCAGGACCATGAAACCCGGGTGCCGCTGCTAGGCGAGATCCCGCTGCTGGGCGCCCTGTTCCGCCAGCGCAGCAGCCGCCGCGAAAAGACCGAATTGTTGATCTTCCTGACACCGCGCATCGTCGTCCCGCCGCGCCCATACTGAGTTTTACGGGGCCGGAGCGGGATTTTTTCCCCCGGTGGCGGGGCAAGAACGGTAAAATCCCTGTTCCAGGCCTGCGCTGCCGGGCGGCAACACCGCCGGCGCGCCGATCCGGACGACGCCCGCGGGGCGCCCGGGTGACTGCGACGACAGACGCGCAGCATCAACAGACATTTGCCAGCAGCGCAGGATTCTTAGTTTGATATGACTGGAAGCATCTTCCTCGTCGGCCTGATGGGAGCCGGCAAGACCACCATAGGCCGGGCCCTGGCCAAGAAGCTCAACAAGCGTTTCGTCGATTCGGACCACGAGATCGAAGCGCGCACCGGCGCGACCATCCCCGTGATCTTCGAGATCGAGGGCGAGGAGAGCTTCCGCCGCCGCGAAGCCGAGATCATCCGCGAACTCTCGACCCAGCCCGATATCGTGCTGGCCACCGGCGGCGGTGCCATCCTGCGTGCCGAGAATCGCGAGAACCTCAAGAAGGGCGGCACTGTCGTCTACCTGCGCGCCAGCATCAACCAGATCCTGCAGCGCACCGGGCGCGACAAGAACCGCCCGCTGCTGCAGACCGCCGACCCGCGCCGCAAGCTGGAAGAACTCTCGCGCCAGCGCGACCCGCTGTACCGCGACGTGGCCGACTTCGTCGTCGAGACCAATCGGCCCAATGTGCAGTTTCTGGTGCAGACCATCATCAGCCACCTGGAACTCTCGCCCAAGGAAGACGCCTCGCAGCCCTCGCCCGACGCTGACGAAACCATCGTCATCGACACCGACACCGACAGCAGCGATTCCACCCTGATCATCGAAGGCGCCCACGGCGCCGCCCCCACCATTGTTGGCAGCATGAACCAGACCACCTCCCTCCCTGCCGATACCGGTAGCACCGACAGCATCGGCAGCAGCGCCGTCGCCCCCATCACCCTCAACGTCGACCTGGGCGAACGCAGCTACCCCATCCACATCGGCCGCGGCCTGCTGGACGATGCCAGCCTGCTGCCGCGCTATGTGGCCGGCAAGCGCGTGGCCATCGTCACCAACGACAAGGTCGGCCCGCTGTACCTCGAAAAGCTCAGCCGCACATTGCGCCAGGCCGGCAAGCAGGTTACCGAGATCGTGCTGCCCGACGGCGAGGAAGAAAAGAACTGGGCCAGCCTGATGACGATCTTCGATCGCCTGCTGGCCGACAAGTGCGACCGCAAGACCACTCTGGTGGCCCTGGGCGGCGGCGTGATCGGCGACCTGACCGGCTTTGCCGCGGCCTCCTACATGCGCGGCGTACCCTTCGTGCAGGTGCCCACCACGCTGCTGTCGCAGGTGGATTCGTCGGTCGGCGGCAAGACCGGCATCAACCACCCGCTGGGCAAGAACATGATCGGCGCCTTCTACCAGCCACAGGCGGTCATCGCCGATACCGCCACGCTGCATACCCTGCCCGCGCGCGAACTCTCGGCCGGCATTGCCGAGGTGATCAAGCATGGCGCCATCATCGATGCGCCCTTCTTCGACTGGATCGAAGCCAACGTCGCGCAACTGGTCGCCAAGGATGACGCCGCCCTGGCCTACGCCATCCAGCGCTCCTGCGAGATCAAGGCCGACGTGGTGCGCCAGGACGAGCGCGAAGGCGGCCTGCGCGCCATCCTCAACTTCGGCCATACCTTCGGCCACGCCATCGAGAACGGCCTGGGCTACGGTGAATGGCTGCACGGCGAGGCCGTCGGTTGCGGCATGGTGATGGCGGCGGACCTGTCGCATCGCCTAGGCTACATCGACGCCGCCACGCGCGAGCGCATCCGCAACGTCACCGCAGCCGCCGGCCTGCCCACCCGGGCGCCGGATCTGGGCACCGAGCGCTGGCTGGAACTGATGGAAGTGGACAAGAAGAACGAAGGCGGCCAGATCAAGTTCATCCTGATCAAGCCGCTAGGCAGCCCCCTGATCACCAACGCGCCGCAGGACTTGCTGTTGCAGACCCTGGCGGCCACCACCGGAGAGTGACATGCATCCTGAAGCGCCGCCCTATCTCGCCCCCTACGCCGCCAACCCGGCAAGCTCGCGGGGCCGGCGCTTCAGTGAACCGGCTCCCGGCTCACGCAGCGAATTCCAGCGTGACCGCGACCGCATCGTCCACTCCACCGCTTTCCGGCGCCTCGAATACAAGACCCAGGTCTTCGTGAACCACGAGGGCGACCTCTTCCGCACCCGCCTCACCCATAGCATCGAAGTGGCGCAGATCGCCCGCTCCTGCGCGCGCAACCTGCAACTCAACGAAGACCTGGTAGAGGCCATCTCGCTGGCGCACGACCTGGGCCACACCCCGTTCGGCCATGCCGGCCAGGATGAGCTGAACCACTGCATGAAGCATCACGGCGGCTTCGAGCACAACCTGCAGAGCCTGCGCGTGGTGGACGAGCTGGAACAGCACTACGGCGCCTTCGATGGCCTGAACCTCAGCTTCGAGACCCGCGAGGGCATCCTCAAGCACTGCTCGCTGCACAACGCCCGTCAGCTCGGTGAGATCGGCGTGCGCTTCCTGGAAAGGAAGCAACCCTCGCTGGAAGCGCAGCTGGCCAACCTGGCCGACGAGATCGCCTACAACAACCACGACATCGACGATGGCCTGCGCTCGGGCCTGCTGACCATGGAACTGATGAGCGAGGTCGACTTCTTCGCGCGCCACCTGCGCGAAGTGGAACAGGCCTACCCCGGCATCGCCGGCCGCCGCATGATCCACGAGACGGTGCGGCGCATGATCAACGCGCTCATCGTCGACCTCATCCAGACCTCGCGCGCGCACATCGCCGAGATCGCACCGCGCCATATCGACGACGTGCGCAATGCCCCGCAACTCATTTCCTTCTCCGACAGCATGGCCGAAGAAGCTGCCGTGCTGAAGAAGTTCCTGCGCGAAAAGCTCTACCGTCATTACCAGGTCAATCGCATGACCGCCAAGGCCCGCCGCATCATCGCCGAGATGTTCCAGGCCTTCATCGAGCAACCCAACCTGCTGCCGCCGGATTAC
>JAFAMT010000286.1 GCA_019233085.1 Herbaspirillum sp. | reverse complement strand
TGGTACCAGGCCAGCAGCGAAATGGCCAGCGCCACCATCGCCAGGGCCGCCGCCATGGTCGAGAGCATGGCCGTGCGCTGCATGCGCGCATGCGAAGGGAACAGCATCAGTTGCCAGCCCAGTCGCCCCACCGGGCGCGACACATGGGTACCGAAGCCGCGCTGCAGGGCTGGCGGCAGGGCCGAGACCGGGGTGATCGGCAAATCCGCATACTGATGGGTACCGGCCAGTTCCTGCTGCACCGGCACGCTCAGCGCCTGCAGGCTGTGGTACTTCCATTCCGGCCGGTTGCTCAGGAACACCACGCCGCCGGCATCGGTGAGGGTGATCGGGTCTTCGCTGCTGCGCCAGGTGTGTTCGAACTCGGCCAGGTCGACCTTGACCACCATCACGCCAATGGGCAGGTCGCCATCGGCCTGGTCCTGGCGGCGATAGATGGGCTGGGCGATGAAATAACCGGGTTCGCTGGAGACGTTGCCGATGCCATAGAAGCGCCCCGCCCTGCCCTGTACCGCCTGGCGGAAATAGGGGCGGAAACCGAAGTCGCGCCCGACATAGCTGAATGCCTCGTCCCAGTTGCTGGAGGCCAGCGTGAGGCCATGGCGATCGAGCATGAAGATATTCACCGCCCGCGACTGCTGCTGGATGATCTTGAAGGCGCGGTTGAGGCGATCCACCGCCTGCGCATCCTCGGGATGCTGCAGTACCTGGCGCACATCGGACTGAAAACCCAGCGCAAAGGGCAAGGCTTCGTACTTCTGCAGGATAGACTGCAGGTCCAGCGCGGCGATCTGCAATTGCACCGCGCCCTGGTTCTGCTGGTCCACTTCGGCCTTGCGCAGCGCCAGGCGATAGGTGATCCCGCACACCAGCAGAGTACTGGCGAGGAAGAGGATCAGCAGCAGCAGGTTTCGTCTGGCTCTCATCGGTGCGCTATGAAGGAAATGCAACGCGGCGCCCCGCAGGGCGCCGCGCTTTCAGGGCATCATGATAACGCGGACGGGGACTGTTCCGCGTGCTGCCTGAACGATCAGGCTGCCTTGTGCTGCTTGCCGGCCCCGGCGCCGTGTGCGCCATCCTCGTCGGGGTTCATGGCGACATCGCCCTTGAGGTGGCCGTCACGTTGCGGATCGGGCATGCGCAGGCTGATGATCAGGGCCACCAGGCACAGCGCGCTGACATACCAGTAGAAGGCCGATTCCACGCCAACCGACTTCAGCGACAGCGCCACGAACTCGGCCGAACCACCGAAGAGCGCATTGCCGACCGCATAGGACAGGCCCACGCCCAGGGCACGCACTTCCGGCGGGAACATCTCGGCCTTGATCAGGCCGCTGATGGAGGTATAGAAGCTGACGATGGTCAGGGCCAGGATGGCCAGGCCCATGGCCACGGCCGGGCTGCTCACGTCCTTGAGGAAGTGCAGGATGGGGAAGGTGCAGACCATGCCCAGGAAGGCGAAGCACAGCATGGAATTGCGGCGGCCGATCTTGTCCGAGATGGCGCCGAAGACCGGCTGCAAGACCATGTAGACGAACAACGCACCAGTCATGACACCGTTGGCCACCTTGGGATCCATGCCGGCCGTGTTGACCAGGTACTTCTGCATGTAGGTGGTGAAGGTGTAGAACATCAGCGAACCACCGGCGGTGAAGCCGACCACGTTCAGGAAGGCGCGCTTGTGCTGCAGCAAGCCCTTGAGGGTGCCGGCGTCCTTCTTCTTGCGGGCGCCTTCGGAGGAAGTCTCGGCCAGCGAGCTGCGTAGGTACATCGCCACCAGTGCGCCCACCGCGCCCAGGACGAAGGGAATACGCCAGCCCCAGGCCATCAGCTCGGCCTTGGTCAGCCACTGCTGCATGCCGAACAGCACCAGCACCGCCAGCAGCTGGCCGCCGATCAGCGTCACGTACTGGAAGGAGGCAAAGAAGCCACGGCGGCCATCGGGCGCCACTTCACTCATGTAGGTGGCCGAGGTACCGTATTCGCCGCCCACCGACAGGCCCTGGAACAGGCGCGCCAACAACAGCAAAGCCGGCGCCCAGGCGCCGATGGTGGCATAGGTCGGCAAGACGGCCACGGCCAGGGAGCCGCCGCACATCATCAGCACCGAGATCAGCATGGAGGTCTTGCGGCCATGCTTGTCGGCGATGCGGCCAAACAACCAGCCGCCGATGGGACGCATCAGGAAACCGGCGGCAAAGACGCCGGCGGTATTCAACAGCTGGCTGGTCGGGTCACCCTTGGGGAAGAAGGCCGGCGCGAAATAGATGGCACAGAAGGAATAGACGTAGAAGTCGAACCATTCGACCAGGTTGCCCGAGGATGCGCCAAGGATGGCGAAGATGCGCTTGCGATACTCCGCCGCGCTCAAGGTGGATTTGTTGTTCATGTGATCTCCTGTACTCCGGTGTGGGCCGCCTCCTCCCTGCAAGTCGGGGTGGCGGGTCAGCTTGCTTCTTTTGGAACATCGGCAACCGGGAGACGCACGCTCACGCCTGCGCATTGATGCAGTGGGCATCGGGGGAATGTGTCTCCGTGTTTGCTTTTGTTTTTTTCACAGTAATGCAGGCTTCGTGCCAGCAGGGGAGAATCCGCAAACAATTTGCAAGCCATTGATTATTCATGGTTTTTCATGAAAACACGGCAGGTATTGCGAGACAGGCAGGCGGATTCCCGGAATGCTGCGCAGCCGCATGTGCGGAAATCCAGCCAATCCGGACGTAAAAAAACGGCGCATGCCTTGCGACATGCGCCGTTTTCACGGACTTGCAGAGCTGCCGATCAACGCTCCGACAGGGCATCCATGACGCACAGGGCGGTCATGTTGATGATGCGACGGACCGTGGCCGACGGGGTCAGGATGTGGACCGGCTTGGCGCAACCCAGCAGGATGGGGCCGATCGCCACGCCGTTGCCCGATGCCGTCTTGAGCAGGTTGTAGGCGATGTTGGCGGCGTCGATGTTGGGCATGACCAGCAGGTTGGCGTCACCCTTCAACGGCGAATCCGGGATCACCGCGTTGAGCAGCTTGGAATCGAGCGCGGTATCGCCGTGCATTTCGCCATCCACTTCCAGCTCCGGCGCGATCTCGCGCAGGATGCAGAGGGCTTCGCGCATCTTGCGGGCCGACTCGCTGTTGCTGGAACCGAAGTTCGAGTGCGACAAGAGCGCTGCACGCGGATGCAGGCCGAAGCGACGCATTTCCTCGGCAGCCAGCATGGTGATCTCGGCCAGCTCGCGGGCGTTGGGGTTTTCGTTGACGTGGGTATCCACCATCACCAGCTGGCGATTGGGCAGGATCACCACATTCATGGCTGCATAGACATTGACGCCTTCGCGCTTGCCCAGCACCTGGTCGATGTAGTGCAGGTGCAGCTGGGTGGTGCCGTAGGTGCCGCAGATCATGCCGTCGGCATCGCCCTTGTGGATCGCCATGGAGCCGATGAGGGTGTGGCGGCGACGCATTTCCAGCTTGGCGTACTGCTCGGTGACGCCCTTGCGGCGCGACATCTCCAGGAAGGTCTGCCAGTAGTCGCGATAGCGGTTGTCGAAGTTCGGGTTGATGACCTCGAAGTCGGTGCCGGCGCGCAGGCGCAGGCCGAACTTCTGGATGCGCTGTTCCAGCACTTCCGGACGGCCCACCAGGATGGGCTTGGCCAGGTTTTCATCGACGATCACCTGGACCGCGCGCAGCACGCGCTCTTCTTCGCCTTCGGCGTAGACGATGCGCTTCTTGGCCTCGGCGGCCCTCTTGGCGACCTGGAAGATCGGACGCATGAAGGTACCGCTGTGGTAGACGAACTGCTCCAGCTTCTCGATGTAGGCGTCCATGTCCTGGATGGGACGGGCCGCCACGCCGGAGGCGACGGCAGCACGTGCCACGGCCGGCGCGATCTTGATCATCAGGCGCGGGTCGAAGGGCTTGGGAATGATGTATTCCGGGCCGAAGGACAGGTTGGTCACGCCATAGGTGGTGGCCACGATGTCGGACTGCTCGGCCTGCGCCAGTTCGGCAATGGCGTGGACCGTGGCGATCTCCATCTCGCGGGTGATGGTGGTGGCGCCAGAATCGAGCGCACCACGGAAGATGTAGGGGAAGCACAGCACGTTGTTGACCTGGTTCGGGTAGTCCGAACGGCCGGTGGCGATGATGGCATCGTCACGCACGGCCTTGACCTCTTCCGGCAGGATTTCCGGGGTCGGGTTGGCCAGGGCCAGGATCAGCGGACGCGGGGCCATCTGGCGCACCATGTCCTGCTTCAGCACGCCGCCGGCGGAGACGCCGAGGAAGATGTCGGCGTCAGGGATGACTTCGGCCAGGGTA
>JAFAMT010000221.1 GCA_019233085.1 Herbaspirillum sp. | reverse complement strand
CGGTTGGTCTCGCCCGGCCACTTGTTGGTGGCGTCGATCCCCATCTTGCTGCCCAGCCCGCTGATGGGCGAAGCGAAGTCCAGGTAGTCGATGGGCGTGCTGTCGACCATCACGGTATCGCGCACCGGATCGACACGGGTGGTGATGGCCCAGATCACTTCCTTCCAGTCGCGGATATCCACATCCTCATCCACCACCACGATGAACTTGGTGTACATGAACTGGCGCAGGAAACTCCAGACCCCGAACATCACCCGCTTGGCATGTCCGGCATAGGACTTCTTCATCTGCACCACGGCCATGCGGTAGCTGCAACCTTCCGGCGGCAGGTAGAAGTCAGTGATCTCGGCGAACTGCTTCTGCAACAGCGGTACGAATACCTCGTTGAGGGCCACGCCCAGCACGGCCGGCTCGTCGGGCGGTTTGCCGGTATAGGTGGAGTGGTAGATGGCATCGCGACGCATGGTGATGCGATCGATGGTGAAGACCGGGAACCAGTCCTGCTCATTGTAGTAACCGGTGTGATCGCCATAGGGACCTTCGAGCGCATGCTCGTAGCCGGACGGATGATTTTCATCCGGATAGATATGCCCTTCCAGCACGATCTCGGCCGAGGCCGGCACGCGCAGTTCGCTGCCCATGGCCTTGACCAGCTCGGTACGGCTGCCACGCAAGAGGCCGGCGAACTGGTACTCGGAGAGACTGTCCGGCACCGGCGTGACGGCACCTAATATAGTGGCGGGATCGGCGCCCAGCGCCACGGCCACCGGATAGGGCTTGCCCGGGTTGGCGATGCAGTGCTCGCGGAAATCCAGGGCGCCGCCGCGATGGGCCAGCCAGCGCATGATGACCTTGTTGGGACCGAGCACCTGCTGACGATAGATGCCCAGGTTCTGGCGCTTCTTGTGCGGGCCCTTGGTGATGACCAGGCCCCAGGTAATGAGCGGCGCCACATCACCCGGCCAGCAGTGCTGGATCGGCAGGCGCGCGAGGTCGACGTCCTTGCCCTCCCACACCACGTCCTGGCATGGCGCCGAGCTGCGCTCCTTGGGGGCCATGTCCCAGAGCGACTTCACCAGCGTGCCCAGGTCCATCACATCCTTGATACCCTTGGGTGGCTCCGGCTCTTTCAGGCGTGCCAGCAGGTGGCCGATGCGGCGCAATTCACTGATGTCCTGCGCCCCCATGCCCAGGGCGACCCGATGCGGGGTGCCGAAAAGATTCGCTAATACAGGGATATTTTTTTGATCAACCTGCTCAAAAAGAAGCGCCGGACCTTCCGCTCGCAGGGTGCGGTCGCAGATCTCGGTCATCTCCAGATGGGACGAAACGGGGTGCGAAACGCGTTTTAGCTCACCATTTTGTTGCAATTTGGAAATAAAATCCCGCAGATCAGTGTATTTCATACTTTTTAACAAATTTCTTTTTGCATCACAGCCGGCTCAACTATCCCCGGCAAACGCTTGATTCTATTGATTTTTGAAGGAAGGCCACGCTGAATATGATACACAAAAGTTATAAAGAACTGATTTCATAGTATTGACTCGATATAAAGTGGCTTCTACAATGCGCCCACTCTCAACCGAAGAGTAGAGCCATGAGCTCGTAGAGGCTTGAAGCAAAGTAGTCAAGTCAGCAAGGTATCCAGGGATGCGGGGTCCCAGCAACTCAAGAAGTGTCGTCCAGGGCGTCAGCCCTACCCCCGAAACACTGCCATCCGACGGCAGGGCCAGCAGGCCTCGCGGATGGCCTTGCCGTAACGCCTTGCGACGGTAACGCAATAGATTGCAGCAGTGACAGTTCAGCCGTTTGGTCTCCACTTCTTGGCCAGGCGCGCCCTGTTTTTGCCGCAATAACGCAGGAGGTTCAATGTCCAACCAAGCTTCCGAGGCGCCTTTATCAGGCGCCCCGCAGATGGTTCGTCGCGTCGCCTTCCGGAATCTCTCTGGAAATGCACGCATTGCTCAATTTTTTGGCATCGCCCATCGTCTGCTGACGATCCTGGGTATCGCCGCCCTGTTCGTGCTGGGCCTGATGTTCTTCAATCCGGACCTGGCCGACAAGCTGATCAGCATGTCGCCCTTCTCCGACGCCACTGAAGACGTCCAGGAAGCCGATGCTCCGGCTACCCCGGCCCTGGCCGATCTGATGTCGCCCACCGTGCCGGTGGCCACCGTGAGCGCCCTGGCAGGTGCTGCCGCGGCTGCGTCGGTGCAACCGGCGGTCGCACCATCCACGGCACAGGCACAGGCGCTGACTCCCGAGGAACGCCAGTTCCTGGGTAACCCGCGCCAGCAGAAGCTGGTCACCAACTGGCTGGCCAAGCGCTATCGTGTGGCCAGCGACGCGGCCGACATGCTGGTCTCGGCGGCCTATCTGACGGCGCGTGACATTAAGCTCGATCCGCTGCTGATCCTGTCGGTGATCGCCATCGAATCACGCTTCAATCCCTTCGCCGAAAGCCCGATGGGCGCGCAGGGCCTGATGCAGGTGATGGCCAAGGTACACCACGACAAGTTCCAGGAACTGGGCGGCATCAAGGCAGCCTTGAATCCGGTGGCCAATATCCGCGTCGGCTCGCAGATCCTGAAGGAATACGTCACCCGTGGCGGTTCGGTCGAGGCTGGCCTGAAGAGCTACGTCGGCGCGGCCGACATGGCCAACGACGGCGGCTATGGCATCAAGGTGCTCTCGGAATACCAGAACCTCAAGCAGGTCGCCATGGGCAAGAATGTGTCGATCTACACCACCGCCATGGTGAAGCCGCCTGCTACCCCTGGATTGGCAGCCAATGCCGACCAGGCCAAGCCGGCCACCAACAATGTCGCCTCGGCCGCAAAGCCCAAGACGGAAGAACAACTCGCTGCATTGTGAGCGTGTTGCGATTTGAATATTACCGGTATTCAAGACGCAAAAAAGGAGCCCCAGGGCTCCTTTTTTTTCGCCTGCAGCGCAGGCCAGGATAGCGTCGACGCCGCTCAGGCGGCCTTGCGCCTGTCAAAGAACACACGCAGGCGTGCCACTGCTTCCTGCAGGTTCTCCATCGAGGTGGCATACGACAGCCGGATGTAGCGACGCGCCGTGAAGGGGCCGAAGTCCAGGCCCGGCACCAGCACCACGCCGGCCTCATTGAGCATGTCCAGGCTCAGCTGGTCGGCATCGTCGGACAGCGCGCTGCAATCGGCATAGACATAGAACGCGCCATCGGGCATGACCGGTACCTTGAAGCCCAGGCTTTCCAGCGCCGGCACGATGTAGTCGCGACGACGCTTGAACTCGGCCTTGCGCTCTTCATAGATGGCGATCGACTCCGGCGTGAAGCAGGCCACGCCTGCATGCTGGGCGATGGAAGAGGCACAGATGAACAGGTTCTGCGCCAGCTTCTCGATCTGCGGCACCAACGCCGGCGGCAGCACCAGCCAACCCAGGCGCCAGCCAGTCATGTTGAAATACTTGGAGAAGCTGTTGATGACCACCACGTCCTCACCCAATGACAGCGCCGAGAACGGCGCGCCGTCGTAGGACAGGCCCTGGTAGATCTCGTCGACGATGGTGAAGCCGCCGCGCTCCCGCACTTCACCCACGATGGCACGCAGCTCATCGGGCAGGATGGAGGTGCCGGTCGGGTTCGAAGGCGACGCCAGCAGGACGCCACGGGTGGCACCACCCCAATGCTCGCGCACCATCTGCGCCGAGAGCTGGAAACGATGCTCCGGGCCGCTGGCAATCAGCCTGGCCTGGCCCTCGAAGGCCGCCACGAAATGGCGGTTGCAGGGATAGCTGGGGTCCGGCATGAGCACTTCGCTGCCCGGCGCCACCAGCGCCGCGCAGGCCAGCAGCAAGGCCGCCGAGGCACCGGCGGTCACCACGATGCGCTCGGGCGCGATCTCCAGGCCATAGACACTGCGGTAATGCGCCGAGATCGCCGCACGCAGCTGCGGCAGGCCGGTAGCCGAGGTGTACTGCATCTTGCCGTCGGCCATGGCGCGGGTGGCAGCCTCGACCACGCCTGGCGGCGCGGTGAAATCGGGCTCGCCGATGCCCATGTGGATGATGTGGCGTCCCTGCTGCTCCAGTACGGCGGCCTTCTTGGCCAGCTCCATGACGTGGAAGGGAGCGATGTGCTGCAGGCGTGAAGCAAGTTGATTCAGGTTCATGCGCTAATTCCGGACAACGGGGACGACAGGAAATACGGGGGATGACAGGAACCACCCGGGCCAGCGCAACGCCCAGCCCGGGCCAGACCGGCGATCAGCGACGACCGGCTTCCACTTCCGTGCTGCGCACTTGCGCCGCAAAACGGTCCAGCACGCCGTTGACGTACTTGTGGCCATCGATGCCGCCGAAGGACTTGGTCAGCTCCACGGCTTCGTTGATGACGACCTTGTAGGGGATCTCGATGTGGTTCTGCAGCTCGTAGGCACCGATGAGCAGGGCCGCGTGCTCCACCGGCGAGAGTTCCTTGATGGGACGGTCGATCAGCGGCGAGAGGCCGGCGCGCAGCGCCTCGGCATCGCGGATGGCACCGGTGAGCAGGGTATCGAAGTGCTCGGCGTCGGCCTTGTCGAAACCGTGGGCTTCGCGGATATGGGCTTCGATGGCGCCCGCATCCTCGTGGTTGAGCAGCCACTGGTACAAGCCCTGCAACGCGAACTCGCGGGCGCGGTGGCGCGGGGTGCGGTTCTTGTTCGAATTGGCGTGTTGAGATTTGTTCGACATGATGGATACGGCCTGGGCCTTGAATGACTATGACTTGAAACTACGGGACTACCGCCACCACACCGGGAACGATCTCCCGGTGCGGCGCAGGACGGCTTATTCTTCTTCGGTGGCTTGGCCGAGTTCTTCCAGGACGATGGCCAGGTTGGCCATTTCCACGGCCACGCGCGCCGCATCGGCGCCCTTCTCGGCCATGCGGGCTTCGGCCTGCTCGTCGTTCTCGGTGGTCAGCACGGCATTGGCAATGGGCACGCCGAAGTCCAGGCCGATACGGGTGATGCCGGCGCCGGATTCATTGGAGACCAGCTCGAAGTGATAGGTCTCGCCGCGAATGACCGCGCCCAGCGCGATCAAGGCATCGAACTGCTCGGTCTCGGCCATCTTCTGCAGGGCCAGCGGGATTTCCAGGGCGCCGGGCACTGTCACGTGCAGGATATCCTCGTCGGACACCCCCAGGTGCTTCAGCTCGGCCAGGCAGGCCGCCAGCAGGCCGTGGCAGACGTCTTCGTTGAAACGTGCCTGCACGATGCCGATGCGCAAGCTTTCGCCATTCAGGTCTGCTTCATAGGTTCCAATGGTCATGGCTGTTCCTTCTCGATAGGTTGACTTGCGTAATGCGGTTGCACTTGCTCGGGGATCTTCAAACGGCTGCACGGGTCTGGTAGCCGGTGACTTCCAGCTGGAAGCCGGCCATCGACGGCATCTTGCGCGGGCTGGCCAACAGCTTCATCTTGCACACGCCGATATCCTTGAGGATCTGGGCGCCAATGCCGTAGGTACGCAGGTCCATGCGGTCGGCGCGGGTGGGCTTGGCCGCGTCGGGCGAGCCGACCTTGTTCAGGGCACCGAACTGGTCGAACATCTGCTGGGCCGATTCCTCGCAATTGAGCAGCACGATCACGCCGCTTTGCGCTTCCTGGACCGCCTGCATGGCCGCGGCCAGGTTCCATGAGTGGGTGGTGGCGCCGGCGTCCAGCAGGTCCAGGATCGAGACCGGCTGGTGCACGCGCACCAGGGTTTCCTGGCCGGGCTGGATATCGCCGCGCACCAGCGCCAGGTGGGCGCCACCCGAGGGCGTATCGCGGTAGGCGATGACCTTGAAGGCGCCGTGGGCGGTCTGCATCTCGCGCTCGGCCACGCGTTCGATGATGCTCTCGTTGCGGCTGCGATAGTGGATCAGGTCGGCGATGGTGCCGATCTTCAGCTGGTGCTTCTCGGCGAACTCCAGCAGGTCCGGCAGGCGCGCCATGGTGCCGTCTTCCTTGAGGATCTCGCAGATGACGGAAGCCGGCGTCAGGCCGGCCATGGCGGTCAGGTCGCAACCGGCCTCGGTGTGGCCGGCGCGCATGAGCACGCCGCCCTTCTGGGCGCGCAGCGGGAAGATATGGCCGGGCTGCACCAGGTCCGACGGCTTGGCGCCCTTGGAGGCGGCCACCTGGATGGTGCGGGCGCGGTCGGCCGCCGAGATGCCGGTGGTGACGCCTTCTGCGGCTTCGATGGAGACGGTGAAATTGGTGCCGAACTGGGTCCCGTTGCGGGTGGCCATCATCGGCAGGTCGAGCTGGTCGCAGTGTTCTTCGGTCAGCGTCAGGCACACCAGGCCACGCGCGTGGGTGACCATGAAGTTGATGGCCTCGGGCGTGACGAAGTCGGTGGCCAGGACCAGGTCACCCTCGTTTTCGCGGTCTTCTTCGTCGACCAGGATCACCATGCGACCGGCACGGAGTTCAGCGACGATTTCTTCGGTTGTTGCAAGTGGCATATTCGAGCTCTTTTCCCAATTGGAACCCGCTATTTTAAAGGATTGCGCGGGTCCTCCGTTGCGCAATTACGCGTGTTGCAGCGCACGGGTGCGCTCCAGCGCTTCCAGCAGCAGGGTCGGGTCACCCAGCGCCAGCCGCCTGGAGTCCGACAGGGTCTGGCGGAAGGCGCGTGCACCGGGCATGCCGGCCAGCAGGCCCAGCATGTGGCGGGTGATGCTGTTCAAGCGCAGGCCGCGTCCATTGTCGCCATGCAATTCCAGCTGACGCTTGATGTAAGGCAACATGGCGGCGATCACCTCATCCCGGCTCGGCTGCCGGCCACCTTCCAGGCCGGCATAGTAGCGGGCATCGAAGCCGGCCATCAGGTAGGGGTTGTGATAGGCCTCACGGCCCAGCATGACGCCGTCGACATGCTGCAAATGCTCATCGATCTCGGCCACGGTCTTGATGCCGCCGTTGATGAGGATTTCCAGGCCGGGGAAGTCTTTCTTCAGCTGGTAGGCGTAGTGGTACTTCAGCGGCGGGATCTCGCGGTTTTCCTTGGGGCTCAGGCCCTTGAGGATGGCATTGCGGGCATGGACGATGAAGGTCTGGCAACCCGCCTCGGCGATCTGGCCGACGAAGTCGCGCACGAAGTCGTAGGACTCGACCTGGTCGATGCCGATACGATGCTTGACGGTGACATCGATGGACACCGCGTCGCGCATGGCCTTGACGCAATCGGCCACCAGCGCCGGCTCGCCCATCAGGCAGGCGCCAAAGGCGCCCTTCTGCACGCGTTCGGAGGGGCAGCCGCAATTGAGGTTGATCTCGTCATAGCCCCACTGCTCGCCCAGTCTGGCGCTGTGGGCCAGGTCAGCCGGTTCGCTGCCCCCCAGCTGCAGCGCCACCGGGTGCTCCTGCTCGTCGAAATCCAGGTGGCGCGGCACATCCCCGTGCAGCAGCGCCCCGGTCGTCACCATCTCGGTGTAAAGCCAGGTGTGGCGCGTGATCTGGCGATGGAAGACGCGGCAATGGCGGTCGGTCCAGTCCATCATGGGGGCAACGCTCAGGGTGCGCGGGGGCAGGGCTTTCTTCATGGGCTAAGCGGGTGATTCAATCAAGGTGTTCGGTTCGCGTCCGGGCGCGGGCCTTCCGAGGCAGTGTCGGTGATCGCGCCGGGCATCGCAAGGCGCATCGGCGCGGCCTGCGGTGCAAAATAGAAAGCCCGCAAGGCTTGCGCATTGCGGGCTGGTGTCCCCTCTATCCTCTTCGAGATAGGATTTTTATACAGCGGACACGATTCTGCACCACAAAACGGCAGCCGTCATTTCGCAATGCACAATTATTGCGCATTGCCAACATCTGCACACGACCAGACCGGCAATTGATCCCCATCAACAACGCAGCGCGAACAGGATGGAGGGGACGGCTGATCTGACGCGACTTGCCGCCCGGAGCCGTTCCGGACGGAAACGGCAAAAAAAAAGCCCACAACCGGAGTTGCGGGCTTGAATCCAATTCTTTAGGAGGAAATTGGAGGAGACAGGTGTAACTATATGGCACTGCATCATTACTGTCTGCTTTATTGTGCTGATATCAGTTATTCACAGAACAGATATCAGCACCGAGCAGCAAGCTGTCTCCCGGCCGGCCCACGCAAGCAGGCCCGCCCTTCCTGCATCAGATGGACTCTTCGCGCGAGGCCTTCTTGCGCTCGTGTTCCTTCAGGTAACGCTTGCGCAGGCGGATGCTCTTCGGGGTGACTTCGACCAGCTCGTCATCCTCGATGAATTCCACCGCGTATTCCAGCGACAGTTCGATCGGCGGCACCAGGCGCACGGCTTCGTCGGTACCGGAAGCACGCACGTTGGTGAGCTGCTTGCCCTTGATGGGGTTGACCACCAGGTCGTTGTCGCGCGAGTGGATGCCGATGATCATGCCTTCGTAGACCGGGTCGTTGTGGCTGACGAACATGCGGCCGCGATCCTGCAGCTTCCACAGTGCGTAGGCCACGGCGGCGCCGTCGTCCTGGGAGATCAGCACGCCGTTGCGACGGCCGGCCAGTTCACCCTTGGTGGTGTCAACCGGCTTGTAGTCGTCGAACACGTGGCTCATCAGGCCGGTGCCGCGGGTCAGGGTCATGAATTCGCCCTGGAAGCCGATCAGGCCACGTGCCGGGATGTGGTACTCCAGGCGCACACGGCCCTTGCCGTCCGGTTCCATGTTCTGCAGGTCGCCACGGCGGCGGCCCAGTTCTTCCATCACGCCACCCTGGTGGGTTTCTTCGACATCGACGGTCAGGTTTTCGTACGGCTCTTCGCGTACGCCGTCAACCATGCGGAACACCACGCGCGGACGCGACACGGCCAGCTCGAAACCTTCGCGGCGCATGTTTTCGATCAGGATGGTCAGGTGCAATTCACCACGGCCCGACACTTCGTAGGTCGAGTCGTCGTTCTCGGCCTGCACCACGCGCAGGGCCATGTTGGACTTCAGTTCCTTTTCCAGACGATCGCGGATCTGGCGGGTGGTGACGAACTTGCCTTCGCGGCCAGCCAGCGGCGAGGTGTTGACCATGAAGTTCATAGTCAGGGTCGGTTCGTCCACCTTCAGCATCGGCAGGCCATTGGGCGCATCCGGCGAACAGATGGTGGAGCCGATGCCGATTTCCTCGATACCGTTGATCAGCACGATATCGCCGGCCAGGGCTTCGTCCACCAGCACGCGCTCCAGACCCTTGAAGGTCAGCACCTGGTTGATGCGGGCCTTGGTGGGCTTGTCGTCGGGACCGTTCATCCAGACCACGTCCTGGCCACCCTTGACGCGACCAGCCAGGATACGGCCGACGCCGATCTTGCCGACGTAGGACGAGTATTCCAGCGAGGTGATCTGCAGTTGCAGCGGTGCGTCCGGATCATCCTTGCGGGCCGGGACGTACTTCAGGATGGCGTCGAACAGCGGCTCCATGTTGCCGTCGCGCGCTTCCGGGTCCAGGCTGGC
Organism: Herbaspirillum sp.; assembly: GCA_019233085.1. Classification (GTDB taxonomy): domain Bacteria; phylum Pseudomonadota; class Gammaproteobacteria; order Burkholderiales; family Burkholderiaceae_D; genus Herbaspirillum. The sequence goes on along the minus strand of JAFAMT010000221.1, from coordinate 538 downwards.
GTAGCCGTTCAGGCCCGAGGCGTAGATCACGGGGAAGTCCAGCTGTTCTTCGGTGGCGCCCAGCTTGTCGAACAGTTCGAAGGTGGCGTTGATGGCCCACTCGGCGCGTGCGCCCGGGCGGTCGATCTTGTTGAGGACAACGATGGGCTTCAGGCCCAGGGCCAGCGCCTTGCGGGTCACGAAGCGGGTCTGCGGCATCGGGCCTTCCTGGGCATCCACCAGCAGCAGCACCGAGTCAACCATCGACAGCACGCGCTCGACCTCACCGCCGAAGTCGGCGTGGCCCGGGGTATCGACGATGTTGATGTGGGTGCCCTTGTACTCCACCGCGCAGTTCTTCGACAGGATGGTGATGCCGCGTTCCTTTTCGATGTCGTTGGAGTCCATCACGCGGTTGTCCACTTGCTGGTTGTCGCGGAAGGTACCGGACTGGCGCAGCAGCTGGTCCACCAGGGTGGTCTTGCCGTGGTCAACGTGGGCGATGATGGCGATATTGCGAATTGCGCGGATATTGTTTGACATGGTGAATGTGGGTTGG
>JAFAMT010000219.1 GCA_019233085.1 Herbaspirillum sp. | reverse complement strand
GTCATGGATGATCACGGCGACTTCGTGGGCGAAGGTCGGGTCGTAGGGGATGCAGTTCGGTATGGCCGAGGCGAACACGTGGCTGTGGCCGTCTTCGTGCTGCAGGCCTTCACCGTTCAGGGTGGTGCGGCCGGCGGTGCCGCCGATCAGGAAGCCACGGGCGCGCATGTCACCGGCTGCCCATGCCAGGTCGCCGATACGCTGCAGACCGAACATCGAGTAGTAGGTGTAGAACGGGATCATCACGCGATTGTTGGTCGAGTACGAGGTCGCCGCAGCGATCCACGAGCTCATGCCACCGGCTTCGTTGATGCCTTCCTGCAGGATCTGGCCAGCCTTGTCTTCGCGGTAGTACATCACCTGGTCCTTGTCGACCGGTTCGTACAGCTGGCCGACCTGGCTGAAGATGCCGATCTGGCGGAACAGGCCTTCCATACCGAAGGTACGGGACTCGTCGACCATGATGGGCACCACGCGCGGGCCCAGGTTGGGGTCGCGCAGCAGCGCGGTCAACACACGGGAATAGGCGGCGGTGGTGGAGATCTCGCGACCTTCGGCGGTCGGCTCCAGCATGGCCTGGAAGGCCGACAGCTCGGGCACCGGCAGCTTCTCGTCGGCTTGCGGACGACGTTGCGGCAGATAGCCGCCCAGGGCCTTGCGACGCTCGTGCAGGTATTGCATTTCCGGCGCGTCGTCAGCGGGCTTGAAGAAGGGGATGCTGGGCAGCTCGGCGTCCGAGATGGGCAGCTGGAAGCGGTCGCGCATGGCGCGGATGGCTTCGTCGTCCAGCTTCTTGGTGTTGTGCGCTGTGTTGCGTGCCTCGCCGGCCTTGCCGAAGCCATAGCCCTTGATGGACTTGGCCAGGATCACGGTGGGCTGGTCCTTGGATTCCTGCGCGACCTTGAAGGCAGCGTAGATCTTGTGCGGGTCGTGGCCGCCACGGGTGAGGCGCCAGATGTCGTCGTCGGACATCTTGGAGACCATTTCCAGCAGCTTGGGATGCTTGCCGAAGAAGTGCTTGCGCACGTACGCGCCGTCCTTGGCCTTGTAGTTCTGGTACTCGCCGTCGACGGTTTCCATCATCACCTTCTGCAGGATGCCGTCCTTGTCCTTGGCCAGCAGCTCGTCCCAGCCGCTGCCCCAGATGACCTTGACCACGTTCCAGCCGGCGCCACGGAAATCGGACTCCAGTTCCTGGACGATCTTGCCGTTGCCGCGCACCGGACCGTCCAGGCGCTGCAGGTTGCAGTTCACCACGATGACCAGGTTGTTCAGCTTTTCACGGCCGGCCATGCCGATGGCGCCCATCGATTCCGGTTCGTCCATTTCACCGTCGCCACAGAAGGCCCAGACCTTGCGGTTGTCGGTCTTGGCGATGCCACGGGCGTGCAGGTACTTCAGGAAGCGGGCCTGGTAGATCGCCATCAAGGGGCCCAGGCCCATCGAGACGGTCGGGAACTGCCAGAATTCCGGCATCAGCTTGGGGTGGGGGTAGGACGACAGACCCTTGCCGTCGGCTTCGCGGCGGAAATGGATCAGCTGGTCTTCGGAGAGGCGGCCTTCCAGGAAGGCGCGTGCATAGATACCGGGCGAGGAGTGGCCCTGGATGTACAGCAAGTCGCCGCCGTGCTCTTCGGTCGGGGCGTGCCAGAAGTGGTTGAAGCCGATGCCCAACATGTTGGCCAGCGACGCGAAGGAGGACAGGTGACCACCCAGGTCGCCGTCCACGCGGTTGGCCTTGACCACCATGGCCATGGCGTTCCAGCGCATCCAGGAGCGCAGGCGCTCTTCGTATTCCAGGTTGCCCGGGCAGTGCGCGCCCTGGTCGGCCGGGATGGTGTTGACGTAGGCGGTATTGCTGGAGAAGGGAATGTGGGCACCGCGACGGCGGGCCAGGTCGACCATGCGCTCCATCAGGTAGTGGGCGCGATCCGGGCCTTCCTTTTCGATCACTGCTTCGAGGGCGTCGAGCCACTCCTGGGTTTCCATCACATCGGGATCGTTGGCGGCCTGCGCCAGAACTTGATCGATTTGGGCTGACATGTCATGTCTCCTGGTTGTTGAGAGAACCGTCCGGTCGGATGGACCAGGCGGGTCGGGTCATTCAGTACGCGATGCCGCCGGCAGGTGATGCAGGAAAACCTTGGGTATTGCTTGTTGCCAATCCGTCATCCGGCCCTGTGGGGCTGCGGATCGACGGTGAAACAGGCTCCAATGTACGGTTTTCCAGCCGTGTGGACGACGAATTTTATCAGGGAATTTTCAATTTTCAAATTGCGATAATCGATTTCATAATACGAAAATATGCTGCAAAGCGGCATGAACAGGCGCTTTCCGGCACGCGTATTTTTACTGTATCCCTCGTAAAACGGCGATTTCTTGCCCTGTTTGCAATGCCGCAAAGCACCCCGGAACGGCCCGGAAAGCCAGTTTCCAGCCCGACAAAGTGAAGGCTAAAGATTTCCTTTCAGACAATAAAAACGCTTCCGCGCCGCTGTTGCGGACGGGGAAGCGCTGTTACCGGGGGAGCTTGCTCTATATAAAGAGGGATATAGAAGATAGCGTCAGATGGCGATATTGCCGAGTGTACTGGCGCGATACGCCGCCACGAAGGTATCGAAATCGCCTTCCTGGGTCCGCTCGATCTCGCGCTGGGCATCCAGGGAAGCCTGGGCAATAGCCACGAAGTCAGCCGTCCTGGACGCTGGGAGCGGATGGGTGATCATGGCGTCGGCCTGCTTGCTGCTGTTGGCCAGGGTGAAGCCGGCAAACGAATTGCCGGCCGCGCGGATCTCGCGCAGCACGCGGGCTGAGGGGGTGGCGTCCGGATCGACCAGCTTGGCGCGCTGGATGGCCATGCTGTCGCGGTGCTGGGTGCCGCCCAGGTGGCGATCGAGCAGCTCGGCCACCGGCTCCATGCGGTCCAGCAATTGCTGGCCCCAGTCCTTCAGCAGCAGCGGCTGGCCCTTGGCCTGCAGCTGCAGGCCGGGACGACGGCCTTCCTTGACCGTGGCCAGGAAGTTGGCGCGGTTCTCGGCGCCCTCCTCGTCGGAGGTCAGGCAGCTAGCCTCCAGCGCCAGGAAGTGCAGGAACACATCCAGGAAGCGCGAGGTCTCCAGGCTGATGCCCAGGGGATTGAAGGGGTCAATATCCATGCAGCGCACTTCCACATACTGCACACCGCGCGCCGACAGGGCTTGCACCGGGCGCTCGCCGCTGTTGATGACGCGCTTGGGGCGGATCGACGAATAGAACTCGTTTTCGATCTGCAGGATATTGGTATTGATCTGCACCCATTCACCGTCGCGCTTGGTGCCGATGGCTTCATAGGGCGGATAGGGTTCGCTGACGGCATGCGCGAGGCTGCGGATATAGGCCGGCAGGTTGTTGTAGTGCGGCGTGATATTGGCCTGGGCGTGGTTCTGGTAACCCAGGTCGCTCATGCGCAGGCTGGTGCCGTAGGGCAGGAAGAGCGTGTCCTCGGAAAGCGTCTCCAGCTGGTGCGGCCGGCCACGCAGGAAATTGGTCGCCACCGCCGGCGAGGCGCCGAAGAGATACATCAGCAGCCAGCTGTAGCGGCGGAAGTTGCGGATCAGCGCTATATAGCGCTCGGACTGGTAGTCGCGTCGCGACAGCGAGGTATCGACGGTGTCGTCGCCGTCGCGCAGGACTTCCCACAGGTCTTCGCTCAGGGAGAAGTTGTAGTGGATGCCGGCGATGCACTGCATGGTGCGGCCATAGCGCAGCGCCAGGCCACGGCGGTAGACGTGCTTCAACATGCCGATATGGGAGCTGCCATACCAGCCGATGGGAATCTCCTCTTCCGGCGGCAGCACACAGGGCATGGAGGCATTCCACAGGATCTCGCCATCCAGCTTGGCATAGGCAAAGCGATGGATCTCGTCCAGGCGCTGCAGGGCATCGGCGATGTCGGGCAGGGCCGGGGTGATGAATTCCAGCAGGGATTCCGAATAGTCGGTGGTGATCAGGTCATTGGTCAGGGCCGAACCCAGTGCCGGCGGGTGCGGCTTGTGCGACAACTGCCCCTGGCGATCCACCCGCAAGGTCTCCCGTTCGACACCGCGCAAACCCCGCCCCAGCAACGCCAGATGTTGCGGCTGGGAAAGCTGTTGCAGGCGTCGTGTGAGCAGATCGGTCATGCGGGAATCCTTCTATCTATCAGGGCTGGGTTGCTTGGTTGCGGGAGCATAACCGAAATTGACAATTCCCGTCGTGAGGCGGGCCAAATGCCAATGTCGAGCGAAGTCGCCCATTTTTATTTTCAGATTGACAACATATCTACGCCTGCCGACATGTCGTCGGCCCTGTCCGCAGGCTTTATAATGACGGGCTCTGGCGCTTGTGCGCCCCAGTCGCCCCGGCCCGCCCGGGAGCTTTCCCCCTTAGTCCTGCCTTTCTCTATCTGCCATGCCTGCTCAACTGATCGACGGAAACCTGCTCTCCCAACAACTGCGCGCCGATGTCGCCAAGCGCGCCGCCGCCCTCACCGCCCAAGGCAAGCAACCGGGCCTGGCCGTGATCCTGGTGGGCGACAGCCCGGCTTCCCAGGTCTATGTGCGCAACAAGGTCAAGGCCTGCCAGGACAACGGCCTGCACTCGGTGCTGGAGAAATACGACGCCTCGCTGACCGAAGCCGATCTGCTGGCCCGCATCGACGCCCTCAACCAGGATCCCAAGATCAACGGCATCCTGGTGCAACTGCCGCTGCCGGCCCATATCGACGCCCACAAGGTGATCGAGGCCATTGCCCCGGAGAAGGACGTGGACGGTTTCCACGTCAGCAATGCCGGCCTCCTGATGACGGGCCAGCCGCTGTTCCGCCCCTGCACGCCCTATGGCGTCATGAAGATGCTGGAATCGATCGACTACCCCGTGCGCGGCGCCAATGCCGTGGTGGTGGGCGCCTCCAACATCGTGGGCAAGCCGCAGGCGATGTTGCTCTTGCAAGCCGGCGCCACCGTCACCATCTGTAATTCCAAGACCCGTGACCTCGGCCACCATACCCGCCAGGCTGACATCCTGGTGGTCGCCACCGGCAAGCGCAACATCGTCACCGCCGACATGATCAAGCCCGGCGCCGTCGTCATCGACGTCGGCATGAACCGCGATGACAACGGCAAGCTGTGCGGCGACGTCGATTTCGCCAATGCCCGCGAAGTCGCCGGCTGGATCACCCCGGTGCCGGGTGGCGTGGGTCCGATGACCATCACCATGCTGCTGGTCAACACCATCGAAGCCGCAGAACGTACCTAAAACCGCATTACCTCCCGGGGGCGCCGCGCCACGGGAGGGTTCAGAGAAACGAGAGCCCATGACCACCACCGACATCGCCGCCAATCCCCTGCTCGACTTCTCGGGCTATGCCCAGTTCGATGCCATCCAGCCCGAGCACGTCACACCGGCCCTGGACAAGCTGCTGGCCGACGCCAGCGCCCTGGTCACCGAACTGGAAGCGCCGATGGCGGAGGTGACCTGGGACAACTTCGTCGAGCCGCTGGAGTCGGCCACCGAGAAGCTGGGCCGCGCCTGGAGCGTGGTGGGCCACCTGAATTCCGTCATGGACACCCCGGCCCTGCGCGCCACCTACAACGAGAACCAGCCGCGCCTGGTGGAATTCTGGACCGGGCTGGGCCAGAACCTGGCCCTGTTCGAGAAGTACAAGACCCTGCAGGCCAGCCCGGCCTTCGCCTCCCTGTCGGCGGCGCGCCGCAAGGTGGTGGACAATGCCGTGCGCGACTTCCGCCTCTCTGGCGCCGAGCTGCCCGAGGACAAGAAGGAACGCTTCGCCGAGATCCAGGAAAAGCAGGCCATGCTGACCACCCGTTTCTCGGAGAACGTGCTGGACGCCACCAATGATTTCGCCCTCTTCGTCGAGGACGAAGCCGAACTGGCCGGCCTGCCGGCCGACGTGAAGCAGGCCGCCCGCGCCGCCGCCGAGAAGGATGGCAAGCCCGGCTACAAGTTTACGCTGCACTTCCCGTCCTACTTCCCGGTGCTGCAGTACGCCGACAACCGCGCCCTGCGCGAGAAGATCTACCGCGCCAACGCCACCAAGGCCTCCGAGCTGGGTGCCAAGCCGGAATGGGACAACGGCAGCAACATCGACCAGATCCTGCAACTGCGCAAGGAAGAAGCGCAATTGCTGGGTTACGGCAGTTTCGCCGACGTCTCGCTGGTGGCCAAGATGGCCAAGTCGCCCAGCGAAGTGATCACCTTCCTGGAAGACCTGGGCCAGCGCGCCCGCCCCTTCGGCCAGAAAGACTACGAAGAACTGAAGACCTTCGCCCGCGAAAAGCTGGGCCTGGACGAACTGCAGGCCTGGGACAGCACCTATGCCTCGGAAAAGCTGCGCGAGCAGCGCTACGCCTTCTCGGAACAGGAAGTGAAGCAATACTTCCCCGAGCCCAAGGTCGTGGGCGGCCTGTTCCAGGTCGCGCAGCAACTGTTCGGCGTGCAGATCAAGCCCGATACGGCACCGGTCTGGCACAAGGACGTGAAGTTCTTCCGCATCGAACGTGACGGCCAGCTGGTCGGCCAGTTCTACCTGGATCTCTACGCCCGCTCCGGCAAGCGTGGCGGCGCCTGGATGGATGACGCCCGCGCCCGCCGCCTGACCGCGCAAGGCGTGCAGACCCCGATCGCCTACCTGGTCTGCAACTTCACCGAGCCGGCCGTGGTCGATGGCGTGGCCAAGCCTGCCCTGTTCACTCATGACGAAGTGATCACCCTGTTCCATGAATTCGGCCACGGCCTGCATCACATGCTCACGCAAGTCGATGAAGTGGGCGTCTCCGGTATCTCCGGCGTGGAATGGGATGCCGTGGAGCTGCCTTCGCAGTTCATGGAAAACTTCTGCTGGGAATGGGATGTGCTGCAGCAGTTGACCGCCCATGCAGAAACCGGCGAACCGCTGCCGCGCGCGCTCTACGACAAGATGATCGCTGCCAAGAACTTCCAGTCCGGCCTGCAGATGCTGCGCCAGGTGGAGTTCTCGCTGTTCGACATGCTGATCCACCATGAATATGAAGTCGGTGGCGGCCAGACCGTGCAGCAACTGCTCGACAGCGTACGCGACCGCATCGCCGTGATCCGCCCGCCCGCCTTCAACCGCTTCCAGCATTCGTTCTCGCACATCTTCGCGGGTGGTTATGCGGCCGGCTACTACAGCTACAAGTGGGCCGAGGTGCTGTCGGCCGACGCCTACAGCGCCTTCGAGGAAGCCGCCGCCACCGGTGGCAACGTGATCTCGCTGGAAACCGGCCGCCGCTTCCAGCAGGAAATCCTGGCCGTCGGCGGTTCGCGTCCGGCCATCGAGTCCTTCAAGGCCTTCCGTGGCCGCGAACCCAGCATCGACGCACTGCTGCGCCATAGCGGCATGGCCGCCTGAGCGACGCATCGCTTCGCCACGCAATGCCGTTCAGCACCTTGCTGAACGGCATTTTTATTTCCCCTCCCGTCACATCGTCACATCGTCACATCGTCACATCGTCATATACCGTTCGGACTGAGTAGCGGCCATGCCGCGTATCGAAGGCGCTCCTGAGCCAGTCGCAGGACCTGTCCCGGGTGCGCTGCCTTCGCTACGGCCCGGCGGGCCCACCCAGGCCGAACCGTGCAGGAGATATGCCATGGCAACTGAAGTTGTTTGCCACCCCGGATGGCATGCTGCACCGCCAACCACTATACTTGCGCCATGACCCGAATCGACTTTCACAGCAACGTCCCGCAGAAGATCGCCTACGTCTGCCGCCTGGTGCGCAAGGCGCATGCCGCTGGCGCCACGATGGTGTTGCGCGTGCCCGACCGCGCCCAGCTGCAGCAACTGGACCAGGCGCTCTGGGCCTTTTCCGAGCAGGACTTCCTGCCGCACGTCCATGCCCGTGACCCGCTGGCCGCCCAGACGCCCATCATCCTGGCCGACGACGACACGCTGGAGCTGCCGCACCACCAGATCCTCATCAATCTGGGGGCGGACACGCCAGCTCATTTCGCGCGCTTTGAGCGCCTGCTGGAAATCATTTCCGCCGACGACGCCGACAAGGCCGCCGGCCGTGACCGCTATCGTTTCTACAAGGAACGCGGCTATCCGCTGACCCACCACGTGGCCGCCTGAGGCCGGCAAGCCCATGAACCACGACGACAACAGCATCCCCCTGCTCACCGAGGTGATCCCGGCCGCTCCCGTGCCGGCTTCGCCTGCGGCCGCCGACTATGCCGCCGCCGCCTTCCCGGGGGCCTTCCATACCCCGCCCTCGGCTGCCAGCTACCAGCCCCCGATGAACGCGGTACCGCTCGCGCCTGCGGCCGAGCAATACCGCCTATGGGAACAGGAAATCCGCGAAAACGTCCTGCAAAGCCTGCTGGAACAAGCCGATACCGTCCTGCAACAACACCTGCAGGACCAGATGGCGCTGGCACTGGACAATCTGGCCACGATCGTGACGCAGCGCATCAAGGAAAACCTGCACGAAGCCCTGGCAGAAACGGTCACGCGGGCGGTAGCAGAAGAGATGGCGCGATTCGCATCTTCGAAAAAATAAATACCAGGACATTTTTCTTTTGTTTTTGAAAGAAAAATGACGCATCGTATTTTTATTGGTAAAAAATTTACCCAGTATTGAGCACATCGGCAATCCCGCTTTTCTTACAATGCATGCATTGTTCGCTTTCGTTCACGCGGGGCGAATCCATTCAAGAATCCAGCAGCAAGTTCACGCAAACGGGAGAGTGAGATGAAAGTGATCGTATTGGGCGCAGGCATTATCGGGACCGCCTCGGCCTGGTTCCTGAAGAAGCAGGGCTACGACGTCACCGTCATCGAGCGCCAGCCCGGTGCCGCACAGGAAACCAGCTTCGCCAACGGCTGCCAGATCTCGGTGTCGCACGCCGAACCCTGGGCCAATCCGGCCGCACCGATGAAGGTGCTCAAGTGGCTGGGCAAGGAAGACGCCCCCCTGCTCTATCGCTTCCGCCCGGAGTGGCTGCAATGGAAGTGGGCCGTGGCCTTCCTGCGTGAATGCACCGCCGCCCGCACCGACGAGAACATCCGCAACATCGTCGCCCTGTGCGAATACAGCCGCCAGACCCTGCAGGCCGTGCGCGCCGAGACCGGCATCCAGTACGACCACCTGACCCGCGGCATCCTGCACTTCTATACCGAGGAAAAGGAATTCCAGGATTCCCTGCCGGCCGCCAAGCTCATGCGCGACCT
>JAFAMT010000191.1 GCA_019233085.1 Herbaspirillum sp. | reverse complement strand
GTAGATGTCTTCGCGCGCGCCCAGCTCGACCAGGCGGCCCAGATACATCACGCCGATGGTGTCACTCACATGGCGCACCACGGCCAGGTCGTGCGAGACGAAGAGGTAGGTCAGGCCCAGCTCCTGTTGCAGCTCGCGCAGCAGGTTAAGGATCTGTGCCTGGATCGATACGTCCAGCGCCGAGACGGCTTCGTCGGCCACCACCAGCTTGGGCCGGGTGATGATGGCGCGGGCGATGCCCACGCGCTGGCGCTGGCCACCCGAGAATTCATGCGGGTGGCGCGCGGCGTAAGCCGGGTTCAGGCCGACCATGTCGAGCGCCTCGGCGACCTTGCGCTTGCGGGTGGCACGGTCGTGCAGGCGGTGCACGATCAGCGGTTCTTCCAGGACCTCGCCGATGGTCATGCGCGGATTGAGCGAGGCATACGGGTCCTGGAACACCATCTGCATGTGGCGGCGCATGGCACGCAGCTGGCCTTCCGGCAGCACGGTCAGTTCCTGGCCCATGAAGCGCACGCTGCCGGCAGTGGGTTCGATCAGGCGCAGGATGCTGCGCCCGGTGGTGGACTTGCCGCAGCCGGATTCGCCGACCAGGCCCAGGGTCTGGCCTTCTTCGATACGCAAGGACACATCGTCCACCGCCTTGACGGTGGTGGTGCCGGTGGCGAAATGCTTCTTGAGTCCGTCAACGTCGAGCAGGGGAGGGTTCATCGTCATCGCAACAGGGCCTTTCAATGCGGATACCAGCAACGCACCAGGTGGCCGTCGCCCAGGTCATCGAGGACCGGCATCTCCTGGTGGCAGATGTCCTGGGCGCGGGCGCAGCGTGCGGCAAAGCGGCAGCCGTTGCGCACCGTGCCAGGCGGCGGCACGCTGCCGGGAATGGCCGTCAGCGGCGCGCCGGGGGTGGCGTCCAGCGCCGGGCGGGCGCGCATGAGGGCATGCGTATAGGGATGGGCGGGGCGGTCGAACAGGTCCACCACGCTGCTTTGTTCCACCACCTGGCCGGCATACATGACCACCACGCGCTCGCACATCTCGGCCACCACACCCAGGTCGTGGGTGATCATCAGGATCGAGGTCTGCTGCTCGCGCTTGAGGTCGCGCATCAGGTCCAGGATCTGCGCCTGGATGGTGACGTCCAGCGCCGTAGTCGGCTCGTCGCAGACCAGCAGCCTGGGCTTGCACAGCAGTGCCATGGCGATCATGACGCGCTGGCGCATGCCGCCCGAGAGGCTGTGCGGGTATTCGTCCACCAGTTGCGCGGCGCGCGCCAGCCCGACCCGCTCCAGCATGGCCAGCACGCGCGAGTCGATCTCGGCGCGGTTCAGGCCCGTGTGGATGCGCAGCATCTCGGCCAGTTGCTCGCCGATGCGATGTAGCGGGTTCAGCGAGGTCATGGGTTCCTGGAAGATCATGGCGATCTCCTTGCCGCGGATGGCGCGCAGGGCGGCCTCATCGGCCTGCAGCAGATCACGCCCCGCGAAGCGGATTGCCCCTGATAGCTCGGCTCGGCTGGCCATGGGGAACAGGCGCAGGATGCTCAGGGCGGTCACGCTCTTGCCGCAACCGGATTCGCCTAGCAGGCCCACGGTCTGGTCGTGGCCCAGCGAGAACGAGACGCCATCGACCGGTGCGACACGGCGGCCGTGGCTGAGGAATTCGACTTTCAGGTTTTCGATATCCAGCATGGGCTATTCCTTGGCCGCTCGATCAGCGGCTCAGTTTGGGATCGAAGACTTCACGGATGCCGTCACCCAGCAGGTTGAAGCCCAGCACTACCAGGAAGATCGCCAGCCCCGGCCACAGCGCCAGCATCGGCGTGGTGTTCAGGTAGCCCTGGGCGATATGCAGCATGGAGCCCCAGCTCGGGTCTTCCGGCTTGGCGCCCAGGCCCAGGTAGGATAGGCCGGCTTCGGCGATGATGGCCGTGCCCATGGCGAAGGTGGCCTGGATCACCAGCGGCGCCAGCGAATTGGGCAGCACGTAGCGCCACATGATGCGCAGGTGGCCGGCGCCGATGGAGCGCGCCGCCATCACGTAGTCGAGGTTGCGGATGGTCATGGCCTGGCCGCGCGCCAGCCGCACGAAGGACGAGGTAAAGCCGATGCCCACCGCCACCATGGCATTGTAGAAACCGCCACCCAGCGCGGCCGCCAGTGCCAGTGCCAGGATCAGCGAGGGAAAGGCCTGCAGCGCATCGACCACGCGCATGACGATGGCATCGACCGCGCCCCGGTAGTAGCCGCTGACGATGCCGATGGGTACCCCCAGCGTAAAGGCCAGCCCCACCGAGATGAGCGCGGCCTGCAGCGAGATGCGCGAGCCGTAGAGCATGCGGGTGTAGATGTCGCGGCCGAGGTCGTCGGTGCCCAGCCAGTGTTCGGCGCCGGGGCCGGCCAGCAGGTTGCCGTAGTCCTGGTCGAAGATGGGATCGTAGTGGGCCAGCCAGGGCGCGGCCAGGGCCAGCAGGATCAATAGCGCAATGATGAGCGCGCCGATGGTGGCCAGCCGGTTGCTGCAGAAGCGGCGCAGCGTGCGCCAGCGCGGGGCGGCGGGCAGGGCTTGGTGGGTGGTCGGGTTCATGGTGGCGTGGGCGTGAACAGGATGGTCAGGGCATCAGCGGGCAATGCGCGGGTCGATGACGCTATAGAGCAGGTCCACGCACAGGTTGACCATCACCACCATGACGGTGGCGGCCAGCACCCCCGCCTGCACGGTGACGTAGTCGCGCTGGAAGATGGCGTCCACGATCATCTTGCCCATGCCGGGGATGCCGAAGATGCTCTCGGTGATCACCAGTCCGCCCAGCATGCCCGAGACCATCAGGCCGCTGGCCGTGACCACCGGGATCAGGGCGTTGCGCAGCGCATGGCCCAGCACCACCTGCCAGTCGCGCAGGCCCTTGGAGAAGGCGGTGCGGATGTAGTCTTCGTTCAGGACTTCCAGCAGGCTGCTGCGCACCATGCGCATGAGGATGGCCGATTCGCGCAGGCCGGTCACGACCATGGGCATGACCATGGCGACCAGGTTGGCCTGCCAGTCCTGCGTCAGCGGTACGAAGCCGGAGGCGGGCAGCCAGCCCAGCTTCACGGCAAAGAGGATGATGAACATCATGCCCAGCCAGAAGTGCGGTACCGACATGCCGAACAGCGCGATGAGGGTGCCGATGGCATTGGCCCAGCCGCGCGGACGCGCCGCCGACAGGATGCCGGCCGGCACCGCGATCACCAGCGCCACCAGGAAGCTGCCGAAGGCCAGTTCGATGGTCACCGGCAGACGCTGCCACAGGGCCTCGGCCACCGGGGTATTGTCGATGAAGGAGCGGCCCAGGTCGCCATGCAGCACGGCCCACAGCCAGCGGGCGTATTGCACCAGCAGCGGATCGTCCAGGCCCAGCTTCAGGCGCAGGGCGGCGGCGGCCTCGGGCGTGGCTTCCATGCCGAGGATGGCGGCCACCGGGTCGCCCGGCAGCACTGCCAGCAGGGAAAACACCACCATGCTCACCAGGATCAGCGTGGGGATGGACAGCAGCAGGCGCTGGAGCAGCCGGGAGGGCTTGGGCAGTCTGGGCAGCGTGGACATGGCGGGGCTGGGGCCGGGCTTACTTGGACACGGTGGCCGTGCGGATCACGCCATCGGGCACGTACTCGAAGCCCTTGACCGACTTGGCGATGCCAAAGAGCACGTTGTCATGCACGGTGTAGATGTAGGGCACTTCCTTGACCAGGATCGCCATGACCTGGTCATAGAGCAGCTTGCGCTTGGCCTGGTCGCCTTCCACCCGGGCTTGCTGCAGCAGGTCGTCGACTTCCTTGGCGCCGAAGTGCGAGTAGTTCAGCGAGCCATTGGTGGTGACGAAGTCGTAGATGTTCTGGTCCGGATCGGAGCGGCCGCTCCAGCCCACGAAGAGGCCCTCGAAGTTGCCAGCCTTGCCGGCCTCGATCTGGGTGGCCAGTTCGGTCTTCTCCAGCGTCACGCTGATGCCGGCCGGGCGCAGCATGCCCTGGATCATCTGGCCGACCTGCAATTCGTCGGGCGTGGTCGGCAGGGTCAGCTTGAAGCTGAAGCCGCCTTCCTTGCCGGCAGCCTTGAGCAGCTCCTTGGCGCGCGCCAGGTCCACCTTGGGTGGCACGTCGCTGGGGCCATTGGCGAACTGGGCCTTGGAGAAGGCCGAGTGACCCGGTGCGACCGCATTGTTGTAGACCACCTTGGCAATGGCATTGCGGTCGATCAGCAGGTCCACGGCCTGGCGTACTTCCTTCTTGTCGAAGGGCGGCTTGCCGGTATTCATGTAGAAACCGCGGAAGCCCAGCGAGGGCTTGTTGAGCACCGTGTAGTTGGCGTTGCCGGGGACGTTGGTGATTTCCTTGTAGGGGAAGCGATTGGTGATATCGACCTGGCCGCTGCGCAGGTTGTTGAAGGCCACATTGACGTCCGGCATGATCTTGTAGACCACCTCATCGACCTTGGGCAGGCCGGCGCGCCAGTAGTTGGGATTCTTTTCCAGCGTGATGGTAGCGCCCTTGAGGCGGCCCTTGTAGAGGAAGGGGCCGGTGCCGACCGGGTGGTTGACGTAGTCGTCACCGTACTTCTTCACCGCGGCAGGCGAGGACATCATGCCGGCGCGGTCGGTGAGGATGGACATGAAGGGCGCGAAGGGCGTGGACAGCTCCAGCTTGATGGTGTGTTCATCCACCACGGTGATCTTGCTGACGTACTTGAGCTCGTTACGGCGCAGCGAGGTCTTTTCCTGGCCGCGCAGCAGGTTGAATTCCACCGCCTTGGCGTCGAAGGGCGTGCCGTCCTGGAACTTGACGCCCTTGCGCAAAAAGAGGGTATAGGTCTTCTGGTCGTCCGAGACGCTCCAGCGCTCGGCCAGCATGGGGATGATCTTGCCCTCGCCATCCAGGTCCACCAGCTTGTCGAAGATGCTCTGGTAGACGATGCGCTCATTGAGCATGGAGGACTGGGTCGGGTCCAGCTTGCCAGGATCGGCATCCAGCGAAATGTTGAGCGTGGCCGCGAAGGCCGGGAGGCTACAGGTGGCCAGGACCGACAGGGCCGTGAAGGACAGGACGGACAACAGCTCGGAGGGGACGCGCTTGCTCATTCGGGTTTCCTTTCGGGGATACAGGAAGGACAGATCGCAACCAGCTTCTTGCCACGCTGGACTTGTTGGCACCGGGGCAGGATAAGCCAGCTTTTTCGTGAGGGCAAGATCGGATACGTCAATGTATACATCAAAGAAGACATGCAGGAAGCGTGCCACGCCGGCCGCTGGGAACGGTGCTCCCAGTGATCGGGAAAGCGCTGCAGCATGGCCACGGGATGCACATCGCGCGTGCCGTCGCCGTGCCCGGGATGGTGCATCGGCATCGCGATGGTGCGAGGTGGCCGCAGCGCGGCCGGGAGATACGGGCGTGCCACAAGTCGAAATTTTTAATTAAATAGCTTGCTATTTAATTTTGGCCTCGCTAAACTGCGACGCATGAACTCGAAAACAGACAAGCGCAAGGCGGCCCCGCTACTGGATGCCCAGTTGTGCTTCGCGCTGTATTCGACCTCGCTGTCGATGAGCAAGCTCTATCGCAAGCTCCTGCGCAACATGGGCATCACCTATTCGCAATACCTGGTGCTGATGGTGTTGTGGGAGCAGGACCAGTTGACGGTCTCCGACATCGGCGAGCGCCTGGTACTGGATTCGGCCACGCTCACGCCCTTGCTCAAGCGCATGGAAGCGCAGGGCCTGGTGACCCGGGAGCGCGCCGCCAGTGACGAGCGCCAGGTGGTGATCTCGTTGACGCAGCAGGGCAGTGCCCTGCGTGAACAGGCGGCGGAGCTGCCGCGCGAGGTGCTCAAGGCTACCGAATCGAGCGCGGCCGAGTTGACCGCGATGAAGGAAGAATTGATGGCATTGCGCGCACGCCTGCACAAGAATACGGGCGAGTGAGCGCAGTGATGGGGACGCAGGGCCTGGACCGCGTCCATTTTTAAAGTTATATAAGTAGTGCGCTATTTAATATCTTGCTAAGTAATATTTAAATAACACGCTATATAGTTTCGGGTGTTTCGCCTTATCGCAACCCATCGGGTGTTGCATGGGGCGTTATACCGAGAGCCAATAGCGGCATATAAGTAGTTTGCTATTTAATAGGATTTTAGTTGTTGATGTTTGGTTGTCGATATGTGTTGCGCAGTCTCTGGCATTACCCGGTAGTCCCCTCGTTGCAGTACCCAGGTTCATCCACCCTATTGATAAAGGAAGAAGATCATGAAATCGTTCAAGCAACTCGCCGCCGTCGCCGCCATCGGTCTGGTATTCGGTAACGCCTATGCCGCCGGTGACGCCGGTGTGGAGCCGACCACCCAGGCTTTCCTGCAGGCCCTGGAAGCCGGCGGTGGCAAGCCCATCGAGCAACTCTCGCCCCAGGATGCACGCGCCGTGCTGGTGGGCGCGCAAGCTGGCGTGAAGCTGGAACTGCCCCGTGCCGATGTTTCCGAGAAGACCATCACCGCCGACGGCCAGCAGATCAAGCTGACCATCGTGCGCCCGGCTGGCGTGAAGAAGACCCTGCCGGCCTTCATGTTCTTCCACGGCGGCGGCTGGGTGTTGGGCGACTTCCCGACCCACGAGCGTCTGGTGCGCGACCTGGTCGCCAATTCGGGCGCGGTGGCCGTGTTCGTGAACTACACACCGTCGCCTGAAGCCGGCTACGGCGTGGCGATCAACCAGGCCTACGCTGCCACCAAGTGGGTGGCCGAGCATGGCAAGGAAATCAATGTCGACGGCAAGCGCCTGGCCGTGGCCGGCAATAGCGTGGGTGGCAACATGGCCGCAGTGGTAGCCCTGATGGCCAAGGACAAGGGCGGCCCCGCACTGCGTTCGGAAGTGTTGCTGTGGCCTGTGACCGATGCCAACTTCGAGACGGGTTCCTACAAGCAGTTCGCCAACGGCTACTTCCTGACCGCCAATATGATGAAGTGGTTCTGGGACAGCTACACCACCGACGCCGCCAAGCGCCAGGAAATCACCGCCTCGCCCCTGAACGCCACCCCGGCCCAGCTGGCCGGCCTGCCGCCGACCCTGATCCAGACCGCCGAGAAGGACGTGCTGCGTGACGAAGGCGAGGAATATGGCCGCAAGCTGCAAGCCGCCGGCGTGGCCGTGACCAGCGTGCGCTACAACGGCATGATCCACGACTTCGGCCTGTTGAACGTGCTGGCCAAGGTGCCGGCGGTGCAGACCGCGATGCGCCAGGCCGGTGAAGAGCTGAAGTTCCGCCTGAAGTAAAGCAAGCGGCTCGCCCAGGTAAAACGCCCCCGGACGATAGTCTCGTCCGGGGGCGTTTTGCTGTCCGTCAGCGGTGCATCGGCCGCTATGTCATGCCAGTACGCGGGTGAGCCAGGCGCCGATATCGGCCACTTCCTCGCCGCAGACCGAGTGCTGCATCGGATAGTCGTGCCACTGGATCCGGTAGCCCAGCTGCGTGAGCAGCTCGCGCGACTTGACCGCGCGCTCCAGCACCACCACCGGGTCCAGCGTGCCGTGGGCCATGAAGATGGGGGTGTCCTGGTTGGCGCTGTGGCGCTCGGCTTCGATGGTGCTGGCCAGCGGCAGGTAGCCGGACAGGCACATCAGGCCGGCCAGGCGCTCGGGGTGGCGCAGACCGGTCTGCAGGGTCATCGCGCAGCCCTGCGAGAAGCCGGCCAGCACGATGCGGCTGGCGGGGATGCCGCGCGCCTTTTCATGGTCGATCAGCGCCTCGATGGATGCCTGCGAGGCGCGCAGGCCGGGCTCGTCCTCGCGGCGCACCAGGTCGGGGGCGAAGATGTCATACCAGGCGCGCATCACATAGCCCCCATTGATGGTCACCGGCATGGTCGGCGCCGTGGGGAAGATGAAGCGGATGGGCGGGCAGCCCGACAGATCCAGTTCGCGCACGATGGGCACGAAATCCGAGCCATCGGCGCCCAGGCCGTGCATCCAGATGACGGCGGCGGTGGGGTTGGGGGCGGTATCGATCTGTATCGTTTCCAGTTGGGCGGCCATGTGCTTGCTGATCCTGTAAGTCGGGGTAAAGAAGAGGGGGGCGTGGTGTCGGGCATCACTGCCTGGAGCGAACGCGATTTGTGTCCAAGACCTTGGCGGCGCACAATACGCGTTCGCCCGCAAAGCGTTCAAATGCATAGGGCAGTAATCATACGATGAACGCCGCAGAAAAGCTGCGACATCGAGAAGGGATACGCACAATGTTTTCAACCCGATTGAGGCGCGCCGCCGGCGCTGCTTGCCTGGTGCTGGCAGCGACGCTGGCCGCGTCGGGCCCGGCTGGGGCCGAGGCCACCGGCCGGCTGTTCCAGCCTGCCGGCGAGAACCTGATGATCACGCCGCCGCCCGGCTGGCGGCTGGCCTTCATGAATGGCGATCCGGCCGGGGAATATGTGGTCGATTTCCTGCCGGCCAACGAGGCTCATGATTCCTGGCGTGAGGGCTATATGGGCGTGCAGCGGCGCGCCTTTCCCGATGCCAGCCTGGTCAACAACATCCAGGCCCGCAACCTGACCGTGGCCCAGGTGGCCTTGAGCGAGGTGCTGCAGGGGGCGCAGCGCAATTGTCCGGGACGCTTCACGGCCATGGGCCAGAAGATCAGCATGACCAACAACATGCCCACGGCCGTCAGTGGCGGCTTCTGTGACCGGGTCGGGCCGTCGGCCCCCAATGGCGAGGGCACCGTGCTGGGGGTGTTCCAGGGCAAGCAATACCTGTTCGTGGTGCAGTTCAGCTGGCGGCCCTCGACCGCCAACGAACTCAACCAGTATGCCTATCGCATCACGCCGGCGCGGCTGCAGCAGTTCCTGGACCTGATGAATGCCGCCACCCTGTGCGGTGGCGCCGATGAAGGGAAATGCCCGAACTAGCGCAGGGCAGGCGGCCTGGATTTACCGGGCCGCCGGCCGGATCGCCGACTTGGGGCGGAAGGCCTTGCACACGGCCTCGACGGTCTCGATGTAGGGGCCGCCGATGAGGTCGATGCAATAGGGGATGGCGGCAAAGATGCCCGGCACCTTGACCCGGCCGTCCTCGTCCTTGAGGCCTTCGAGCGTCTCGCGGATGGATTTGGGCTGGCCCGGCAGGTTCAGCACCAGCGCAGCGTGATCAGCGGTTTCGCGGATCACCGCCACCTGGCGCGACAGGATCGCGGTAGGCACGAACTGCAGGCTGATCTGGCGCATCTGTTCGCCAAAGCCCGGCACTTCCTTGGTGCCGATGGCCAGCGTGGCCTCGGGCGTGACATCGCGACGCGAGGGGCCGGTGCCGCCGGTGGTCAGCACCAGGTCGCATCCGGTCACATCGACCAGCTCGATGAGGGTTTGCTCGATCTGGCTGCGTTCGTCGGGGATCAGACGGGTTTCCACCTGGAAGGGCGTGGCCAGGGCCGCACCCAGCCATTCCTGCAGGGCCGGGATGCCCTGGTCCTGGTAGACCCCGCCAGAGGCGCGGTCCGAGACCGAGACCAGTCCCACCCGCAGATGCTCGCGCTTAGCGCTCATCGTCCTCTTGCTCCTGGCCGTCATCCTCGGTTGCCTCGCCCTTGGCCAGTGCGGCCTGGGTCTGCAGCTGCTTGAGGATCTGGAAGATCTCTCGGTAGGCCTTGGGCGGCTTGTTCTCGGCCTGCTCCTTGCGGGCGTTGCGGATGAGCGTGCGCATGTGCTGCACGTCGACCTCGGGATGGCGATCCAGCAGTTCGGTCAACGCCTGGTCGTTGGCCAGCAGCTTCTCGCGGCGGCGCTCCAGCGCGTGCATGGCGGCGGTTTCGGCCTTGGAGGCACCGTGCCAGCTGTCGATGGTCTTCTGGATGATGGCCAGTTCATCCGGCTCCAGCGTGCGCATCTTCTTGCCCACGTATTGCATCTGCCGGCGCCGGCCTTCGTGATCCTTGATCTGCTGGCATTCGAGGATGGCCTCGCGCACGTCCTCGGGCATGGGGACGCGCTTGACGCGGTCGCGCGGTTCGGCGACCAGCGATTCGCCCAGTTTTTGCAGGGCATCCATCTCGCGCTTGAGTTGGGACTTGGAGGGGCGGTCGTATTCCTGTTCGAATTCGCTGGATTGGAATCCGACAGCGCCGCGGTTGGCATTGGGCATATCGTGAGGTCGAGAAATAAAGCTTAACGACTGCTATGATAACCGTTTTACCCGCATTTCAGAGAAAACAGGCTCATGAGCGATACCCCATTCACGCACAGTCAGGACCAGTTGAAGCAGTTGGCGCAGGATGTCTTGCGTTATGCCAAGGAGAAGGGCGCCTCGGATGCGGCCGTCGATATCAGTGAAGGCAGTGGCCTGTCCGTCGGTGTGAGGCGCGGCCAGATCGAAACCATCGAGCAGAACAAGGACAAGGGCATCGGCGTGACGGTGTTCCTCGGAGAGGGCCGCCAGGTGCGGCGCGGCAATGCCAGTACCTCGGATTTCTCGCAGCAGGCCCTGAAGGAAACGGTGGAGGCGGCCTACAACATCGCCCGCTTCACCGCCATTGATGACTGCGCCGGCCTGCCCGACGCCGACATGCTGGAAATGGCGCCGCGCGACCTGAAACTGTTTTCGCCCTGGAACATTTCCGCCGAGGAAGCTGTGGTACTGGCCCAACGCTGCGAACGTGCCGCGCTGGAGACCGATCCCCGCATCAGTAACAGCGAAGGCGCCGGCGTCTACATACAGCACTCGCATTTCGTCTCGGCCAATTCGCGCGGCTTCATGGGCGGCTACCCGTTCTCGCGCCACACCATCTCGGTGGCGCCCATCGCCGGCAAGGGCGCCGGCATGCAGCGCGACGACTGGTATTCGTCCAAGCGCGACCCCAAGCAACTGGCCAAGCCCGAGGCCATCGGCCGCTATGCCGCCGAGCGCGCCCTGGCGCGCCTGAATGCGCGCAAGCTGACCACCCGCAAATGCCCGGTGCTGTTCGAGGCACCGCTGGCGGCGGGCCTGCTGGGAGCCTTCGTGCAGGCCGTCTCCGGTGGCGCGCTGTATCGCAAGTCGACCTTCCTGCTTGATTCGCTGGGCCAGCCGGTCTTCCCCGACCATATCCAGATCGTGGAAGATCCGCATGTGGTCGGCGGAGTCGGATCGGCCCCCTTCGACGAAGAAGGCGTGCGCACCGTGCAGCGCGAAGTGGTCAGGGATGGCGTGGTGCAGGGTTACTTCCTGTCCACCTATTCGGCGCGCAAGCTGGGCATGCAGACCACCGGCAACTCCGGCGGCTCGCACAACCTGACGCTGAGCTCGAAGCTCACCACCAAGGCCGATACCTTCAAGGGCATGTTGAAGAAGATGGGTACCGGTCTGCTGGTGACCGAGCTGATGGGGCAGGGCGTGAACTACGTCACCGGCGACTATTCGCGCGGTGCCTCGGGTTACTGGGTCGAGAACGGCGTGATCCAGTATCCGGTGGAAGAGATCACCATTGCAGGTAACATGAAGGACATGCTGCGCCAGATCGTCGCCGTGGGCAACGATACCCTGATCCGCGGCACCAAGGAGACCGGCTCCATCCTGCTGGAAAGCATGACCATCGCCGGCGATTGAGCCATGGTCCGGCGCCGGCGGCGAATAGCCGGCGGCGCCGCCTGGCTGTTGCCGTCGAGCTGTTCGGGGGCAAGCCATGGACGACATCCACATCCGGCGCGGCTACCTGCCGGGCGCCATCGGGCGCGTGGCAGAGCTGCACGCGGCCTACTACACCGAGAACTGGAGCTTCGGGGTCTACTTCGAGGCGCGCACCGCCACCGAGCTGGCGGCCTTCATGAGCCGTTACGACGATAGTCGCGATGGCTTCTGGACGGCCACCGTGCACGGTCGCGTCGAAGGTTCCATCACCCTGGATGGCCAGCACGCCCGCGAGCAGGGCGCCGAACTGCGCTGGTTCATTGCCTCCGAGAAACTGCGCGGGCGCGGCGTGGGCGATGCCTTGCTGGGCGAGGCGGTGCGCTTCGCCGTCGAGCAGGATTATCCCTCCGTGTTCCTCTGGAGCTTCGCCGGCCTGCAGGCGGCCAATGCCTTGTGCCAGCGCCACGGCTTCGTGATGACCGAAGAACGGATAGGCTCGCATTGGGGCATCAAGCTCAACGAGCAGCGCTTCGAGTTGCTGCTCTAGCACGATGCAGACTTGTCCGGCAGCAATTGCGCGGCGTTGCTAGAATGGCGCTTTGGCGCTTAGCGCTGCTTATTTATTCGGATACTCGGATCCTCTCCCCGCAACATGGCCCTCCATACCGACGCCGCCCATTCCAGCGGCCAAGTCCTGCCGTTCCGCGAATCCCTGCTGGCCACACTGGGCATCTGCTTCGTCATCATGCTGGTGGCCCTGGACCAGACCATCGTCGGTACCGCCTTGCCCACCATCGTGGCCGAACTCAAGGGCTTCGACCTCTATGCCTGGGTCGCCACGTCCTACCTGCTGACCTCGGTGATCACCGTGCCCATCTTCGGGCGGCTGGGCGACTACTTCGGTCGCAAGCCCTTCGTGATCGCTTCCATCATCGTCTTCGTCGGTGCCTCGGCCTTGTGCGGCGTGGCCAACAGCATGCTGTTCCTGGTGCTGGCGCGTGGCTTGCAGGGCATCGGCGGGGGCATGCTGGTGGGTACCTGTTTTGCCTCCGTGGCGGACCTGTTCCCTGATCCACGCGTGCGCCTGCGCTGGCAGATCATCCTCTCGGCCGCCTTCGGCATCGCCACCGCCGTGGGGCCTTCGCTGGGCGGCTTCCTGACCCAGGGGCTGGGCTGGCGCTGGGTGTTCTTCTGCAACCTGCCCATCGGCGTGATCTCGCTGTTCTTCGTCTGGCGCTTCGTGCCGCATATCCGTCATATCAAGCACGCCGGCAAGATGCGCCTGGACTGGCCCGGCGCGCTGCTGATCTCGCTGGCCCTGGGCAGCCTGCAATTGCTGGTGGAGCTGCTGCCCAAGCGCGGCATCACGACCGGCATGCTGGCCCTGCTGGTGGTGTCGCTGATTGCCTTCTATGCCTTGTGGAAGTGGGAGCAGCGTGCCGCCCAGCCCATCCTGCCCTTCGAGATGATGCGTGACCGTGCGCTGGCCAGCCTGTTCGTGTTGTCGGTGCTGGCCGGCTTTGCGATGTTCTCGGTGCTGATGTATGCGCCGCTGTTGTTCCAGGGTGGCTTCGGCATGAGCCCGCGCGATGCGGGCCTCTTGATCACGCCGCTGGTGGCCTGTATTACCGTGGCCAGCATCGTCAATGGCCGCATCATCACCCGCATCCCCAATCCCAACCTGATGATGGGCGTGGGTTACGCGCTGGTGGCGGCATCCTGCCTGGGCGTGGTGCTGTGCGACCGGGGTACCGGCAACGGCTTCATGCTGGCGGTGATGCTGGCCGGTGGCTTTGGCCTGGGACTGATCCTGCCCAACCTGACGGTGTTTGCGCAGCAAGCCGCCAGCCGCGAGCACCTGGGCATCGCCACGGCGCTGCTGCAATCGCTGCGCATGATCGGCGGCATGCTGGGCACGGCCATTACCGGCACCCTGGTCAGCCAGATGTACGGTGCCGGCGTGCAGAAGGCCCTGGAAAGCGACCACGCCGCCCAGTGGCTCAAGGAATTCAGCGATCCCGAAGTGCTGGTCAACCACGATATCCAGTCGGTGCTGCTGGCCCGCCTGCTGCAGGCCGGCCACGACGGTTCGGCCTTGCTGGATGCGGCCCGCGATGCGCTGGTCGGTGCCATCCACATGGGCATTGCCATTGCCGTGGTGGCCTCTCTGGTGGGCTTGTGGATGGTGCGTCGGGTGCCGCCGATCCGTTTCGACCAGGATGCCAAGGTCGAGCCGGTCATGTCGGAATGACGGATTGACCCGCCTCACATGAAACCGGACTGCGTGCAGTCCGGTTTTTTTTCGTGCGTGGCTGGCTTGTTGCGATGATCTTATTCGGCCTCGCCGGCTTTCTCGATCTTCTTCACCACCGCATAGCGCTCCAGTGTCTGCGCGCGCGCCTGGGCATGGTCGACGATGGGGCGTGGATAGTTCTGGCCCAGCGTCACGCCGGCGCTCAGGCGTTCATCGGGCGTGGCGGTCCAGGGGGCGTGGATGCGCTTGTCGGAAAGCTTGGCCAGTTGCGGCAGGTAGCGGCGGATGAACTTGCCGTCGGGATCGAATTTCTCTGACTGCGTGACCGGGTTGAAGATGCGGAAATAAGGCTGCGCATCGCACCCCGAAGAGGATGCCCATTGCCAGCCGCCGTTGTTGGCCGCCAGGTCGAAGTCGTTCAGGTGCAGCGCGAAATACTTCTCGCCCCAGCGCCAGTCGATGCCCAGGTCCTTGGTGAGGAAGCTGGCCACCACCATGCGCAGGCGGTTGTGCATGTAGCCGCTCTGGTTGATCTGGGCCATGGCCGCATCCACCAGCGGATAGCCGGTACGGCCCTCGCACCAGGCCGCAAAGAGCTCCTCGGCATGCGGGCCTTGTTCCCACCGGATCGCGTCGTACTCCGGCTTGAACGACTGCGTGGTCACGCGCGGATGATGGTGCAGGATCATGAAATAGAAATCGCGCCAGGTCAGTTCCGACAGCCACACCGCTGCCCCCGCCGCCCCCTGGCCGGCATGCATGGCCTGCATCGCCGCGCGCGCCAGCGTGCGGATCGAGAGCGTGCCAAAGCGCAGATGTACCGACAGGTAGGAGGGGCCTTTCACCGCCGGGAAGTCGCGTGCCGTGCCGTAGGCGCCGATACGCCCCAGGAAATCCTCCAGCAGCGCCTGGGCACCGGACATGCCGGTGGGGATCTTCAGCGCCAGCAGATTGCTGGGCGCGAAGCCCAGTTGTGCGTGCGTCGGCAGCGCGTGATGCGCCTTGCCCGGCGGGCTGGCCAGGGCGGCGAAGTACTTCTCGACCGGATAGGGCTTGAGGTAGAAGTCGCCGCCGGGCGCGGCCAGCTTGGCCATCCAGGCATTCTTGTAGGGCGTGAAGACCGAGAAGGGCTTGGCCGACTGTGTCAGTACCTCGTCCTTCTCGAAGATCACCTGGTCCTTGTAGGACAGCAGTTGCACGTCTTGCTGGCGCAGGCGGGCGGCGACGGCCTGGTCGCGCGCGATGGCTGATGGCTCGTAGTCGGCGTTGGTGAAGACGGCTTGCACGCCCAGTTCCGCAGCCAGTTCCGGCACCTGTTGCGCGGCTGCGCCATGCAGCACGATCAGGCCGCCGCCGGCCTTGCGCAAGGCGGCATCGAGTTCGGCCACGCTGGCCAGCAGGAAGTCGATGCGGCGGTCCTGCTGCACGCCATCGTGCTTGAGCGCATCGAGGATGTCGGTATCGAAGACAAACACGCACCAGACCTGGCGGCTTTGCGAGAGCGCGTAATAGAGGGCGGCATGATCGGTGTGGCGCAGGTCGCGGCGGAACCAGACCAGGGATTTGTCGAATTGGGGCATGCGATCGTGTTGAAGGGTTTGCAATTGTCATATGGGTGACATTCCTGTCACCACTGTTGGCTACTGATTGGTAGCAAACGGGAAGATGATAAAAGATTTCCGCCTGTTTGACCGCTCTCATCTCAAGTGGTGACGGTCCTGACCGATAATGACGCATCCATACAGGGATGCTGCATCAAGGGACGGCCGCACCTTATCCGGTGCGGCTGCATATAACGAGGGATGGGACGGACATGAAGAACATGAAGATAGGCACCCGGCTGGGGCTGGGTTTTGCGGCGATCCTGGTACTCATGGCGCTGACCACCGGCATTGGCGTGTGGCGCCTGCAGGCGGTCGGCAAGCTCAATGACGCCATGGTCAACGATGCGCTGGTCAAGGAGCGGTTGGTCAATACCTTCTACAAGTCCATCGAGTTGAACGTTGGCCGTATCGTGGCGGCGGCCAAGAATGCCGACCCGGTGCAGCAGAAGTATTACAAGGACCTGGTGGTGTCGACCATCAGCAAGAACAACGAGTACGTCAAGCGCATGGACGAGCTGATCACCGACGAGGCTGGCCGTGCCCTGCTCAACGAGATCAATGAGCGGCGCAAGGTGGTCATTGCCGCCAACAACCAGGTCTTCAAGGAAAAGGATGCCGGCAACGAGGAAGCCGCCCGCAAGATCGTCGAGGAGCAGTTGCTGCCCTCCAGCCAGCTCTACCTGGCTGCCATCGAGAAGCTGGCGGCGATGCAGAGCGATCGCATCCAGTCCCTGACCGCGGAGATCGATGGCCTGTTCCGGGCAGCACGCATCATGATGATTGCCCTGGGCAGCATTGCCATCCTGGTCGGCGTGGTGCTGGCGGTGGGGATCACGCGCTCCATTGTCGCGCCGCTGCACAAGGCGGTGGAGGTGGCCAGCCGGGTAGCCAAGGGGCAGCTGGATAGCCAGATCGACGTGGGCAGCGGCGACGAGACCGGGCAGCTCATGCTTGCGCTCAAGGAGATGAATGACAACCTGGTGGGCATCGTCAGCCGCGTGCGGATGGGCACCGACACCATCGCCACGGCCTCCAGCGAGATCGCCCAGGGCAACCTGGACTTGTCCAACCGCACCGAGCAGCAGGCGAGCTCCCTGGAGGAGACCGCCTCCGCCATGGAGGAACTGACCTCGACCGTCAAGCAGAATGCCGACAACGCCCGCCAGGCCAACCAGCTGGCAGTGTCCGCTTCCGAGGTGGCGGTGCAGGGTGGTGCGGTGGTCTCGCAGGTGGTCTCGACGATGGGTTCCATCAATGATTCCTCGCGCAAGATCGTGGACATCATCGCCGTGATCGACAGCATCGCCTTCCAGACCAATATCCTGGCCCTGAACGCCGCCGTGGAGGCGGCCCGCGCCGGCGAGCAGGGGCGCGGCTTTGCGGTGGTGGCCTCGGAAGTGCGTTCCCTGGCCCAGCGTTCGGCCGGTGCCGCCAAGGAAATCAAGGAGTTGATCGGCAACTCGGTGGACAAGGTCGATGCCGGCAGCAAGCTGGTGGAGCAGGCCGGTGCCACGATGGAAGAAGTGGTGGCCAGCGTGCGCAGGGTGACCGACATCGTGGCCGAGATCAGTTCGGCCAGCCAGGAGCAGAGTGATGGCATCGAGCAGGTCAACCAGGCCATCAGCCTGATGGATGAGGCGACCCAGCAGAATGCGGCGCTGGTGGAGCAGGCCGCCGCAGCGGCGCGGCAGATGCAGGAGCAGGCCGTCACCCTGAGCGAGACCGTGAGCGTGTTCCGCTTGCGCGGCT
>JAFAMT010000160.1 GCA_019233085.1 Herbaspirillum sp. | reverse complement strand
TCTCCAGCGCGAAGCGGGCATTGGTGCCGCCGATGTCGGCCAGCAGGCGTGGGCCGTCGGCGTGTGCGTGGCGGCTGGGGGAGGCGGTCGGGTCTCCGTTGGGCATGGTCTGGTCCTTCATGTGCTTGTGTTCTTGCGGCCGGGCAGCATGGCGCCCGGTGCATTGGGTCACCGTGGTATCGGGTCCTGATGGAGCTATGAGGCGAAGCAGCGTCCCAGGTTCCGGCCGCAGGCCCGGGCCTGCGGTCGGTTGCGCCTGTGGCCGCGCTTAGCGGTGCGCCAGGCGCTGCTGCAATGCCAGCCGGGCCTGGGCGATTACATCGCTCCAGTCATCGGCCACGCTCTGGCGCAGGATCGTGAAGCCGCGATACCAGGGCGTGTCGCTGCGTCCGAGCTGCCAGCGCCAGCAGGTATTGAGGCGGTTGAGCAACAGGACGGGGGTGCCCAGGGCACCGGCCAGGTGGCATACCGAGGTATCCACGCTGATGACCAGGTCGAGGTTGGCGACCAGGCCCGCGGTGTCGGCAAAGTCGTGCAGCTCGGGCGAGCAATCCCGCACATGCTGGGCCAGCGGATGGGTGCGCAGCTGCGCGACTGCCGCCTCGCCCAGTTGCAGTGAATAGAATTCCAGGTCCCGGTGGTCACGTGCCAGCTCCACCAGCGGCGCCAGTGCCGCAAAGGGCAGGGAGCGCTCGGCGTCGATACGCACGGCGTCGGCATGGGTCTGTGCCGAGCTGCCGGCCCAGACCAGGCCCACTCGCAGGGCGCGGTTGTGCGGCAGGCGCTGCTGCCAGGCCGCCCAGGCGCTGGCCTCGGGCAGCAGATAGGGGGCGCGCGGGATATCGGCCTCGCTGCGGGTCTGGCAGGCCAGGGGCAAGCTCATCAGCGGGCAGTGGCAGTCGAAGGGCGGACGGATGAACTGCTCGCTGCTGATGACCTCGGCAGCGCCAGGTACGCCAGCCAGCAGGCGGGTCAGCACCGGCGGAACTTCCAGGATCACCCGCGCCCCCTTGGCGGCTACCAGCGGCACATAGCGCAGGAATTGCAGCGTGTCGCCAAAGCCCTGTTCGGCGTGCAGCAGGATGGTCCGGCCCTCCAGAGATTGCTCGCCCAGCCACAGCGGTTGCAGGAACTGGCGGCGCTGGCCCTGCATCTGCGAGGTGTTCCAGCGCGTCTCGTATTGCTTCCAGCCTTGGGCATAGTCGCCTTGCCGCAAGCTCATCAGGGCCTGGTTCCATTCGGCCGAGGCGCTGTCGGGCTTGAGTTCCTGGGCGCGGCGGTAGCTTTCCTTGGCTTCGTCGCAACGACGCAGCTCTTCCAGGGTCGAGCCGCGGTTGAACCACAGGTCGGGTGAGCTGTCGTCCAGGGCCAGCGCGCTGTCATAGGCTGCCAGTGCCTCGTACGGACGGCGCAGCTGGAACAGCACGTAACCACGGTTGGACAGGGCCTGGAAGAAGTCGGGGCGCAGCGCCAGCGCACGGTCGTAGGCTTCCAGCGCCTGCGGCAGCATGTAGCTGTCCTTGCAGGTGTTGCCCAGGTTGAAGAGGGCTTCAATGAAGTCGGGGCGCAGCGCGATGGCACGCTGGTAGCAATCCCGCGCGTCGCGGTAGGCGAACACGTCATGCAGTGCATTGCCGCGCTGGAACCAGGCGTCGGCGTTGTCGGGATCCAGTTCCACGGCGCGCTGGAAATCGGCGCCGGCCTCGCGCGTGCGGCCCAGGCGGCGCAGGGCCGCTCCGCGTTGCAGGAGGGCGTCGACGAAGGCCGGGTTGGCAGCGAGGATGTGATCGTAGCGGGCGATGGCTTCTTCATCACGTCCCAGGCGGACCAGGACGCCGGCGTGGTCGAAATAGGTGTCCAGGTGGGCCGGGTTGAGGCTGATGGCGCGGTCCAGTTGCACTTCGGCGGCGTCCCAGTCTTCCTGATGCAGCTTGAGCATGCCGTAGAGGTAGTTGGCCTCGAAGTGCTCCGGTATCTTCAGGAGCACCTTCTTGTAGAGCTCTTCAGCCGGTACCAGCTGGCCTTTCTGATGCAGGGCGAGTGCTTTTTGCAGGAGGATGAGGGAAGCGTTTGCTTGTGGACGCATGGCTGGATTGTTGTTGAGAAAAACGGATGCGCAGCGGTGCCGGCATACTGATGCGGCAAGTGTCCCAAATTCGCCGGTATTTAACCAGTGGATTACAGGCAGAATTGCCATCCAATTGCCGTCTATGACCCGGTTGCGTGGGCCGCAAGCGGGAGCAGGTGATTTCTTTTACACTAGTCCGCTGTCATGCCGCCGTCGCGTCATGGCGCAAGCCGGCCTGCGATCGGCCTTCCATTCGCCTTCTTTTTGCATTTCGCCATTACGGAGTCATCCCGATGAGTTTCGCCATTCCCGCCCCCGCCCAGGCCACCGTTCCCGTGGTGGGTGGCGCACCGTTCCCGGTCCGCCGCATCTATTGCGTGGGTCGCAACTACGCTGCCCACGCCCGTGAAATGGGCCATGATCCCGACCGTGAGCCGCCGTTCTTCTTCATGAAGCCGGCCGACGCCATCGTGCCGACCGACTCCGTGGTGCCGTATCCGGCAGCGACCGCCGACTACCATCACGAGATCGAAATGGTGGTGGCGCTGGGCAAGGGCGGCCGTGATGTGCCGGTGGAACAGGCCCTGGACCTGATCTATGGCTATGGCGTGGGGCTGGACATGACCCGCCGCGACATCCAGGCCCAGGCCAAGAAGCTGGGCCGTCCCTGGGACATGGCCAAGGGCTTCGACCAGTCCGCGCCCTGCGCGCCCATCGTGCCGGTGGCGCAAGCCGGCCACCCGGACAAGGGCGCCGTCTGGCTCAAGGTCAATGGCGAGATCCGCCAGCAGGGCGACCTGTCGGACCTGATCTGGAGCGTGGCCGAGACCATTTCCTACCTGTCGGGACTGGTCGAATTGTTCCCGGGCGACCTGATCTATACCGGCACGCCCGAAGGCGTGGGTGCCGTGGTCAAGGGCGACAAGCTGCAAGGTCACGTTGACGGCTTGCCGGATATCAACATCACCATCGGCTAAGCCGCGCGCAGCCGCCGTTGTGGGGCGTCGCGATGGCCTTTTGCGGGTCATCGGGCGCCTCTGGACGGGCCCGGAAACCAAACTGTCATGAAGCCGGCGGCGATGCGGCGTATAATAGAGGATTCCGGGCAATGTCCGTAGCTGGTCCGGTCAGCATCTTTAGCATCATCCGAAGCGCCCGGCCGTCCAGGTTTGGCCGATTCGCCCGTAACACTTCAACACTGAAAGCAACGAGAACCCGTGCGCATGCACCCCATGCACCGGAGCCGCCTGGCGGCTGCCGCGGCGCTGTCGCACCGTTCGCAATAAACCATGTCCGACACCACGTCCGCAGCACCGGCTGCCCCCGCCGTCCGCTTTGAAGATTTCGGCCTTTCGCCCGACATCCTGAAGGCATTGGCCGAACAAGGCTATATCCATCCCACCCCGATCCAGGTCCAGGCCATTCCCGTGGTACTGCAAGGGCGGGATGTGATGGGCGCGGCCCAGACCGGTACCGGCAAGACCGCCGGCTTCTCGCTGCCCATCATCCAGCGCCTGCTGCAGCATGCCAGCCACAGTGCCTCGCCTGCCCGCCATCCGGTGCGCGCCCTGATCCTCACGCCCACCCGTGAACTGGCCGACCAGGTGGCCGAGAACGTGGCCGCCTATTGCCGTTTCACCCCGCTGCGTTCGACGGTGGTCTTCGGTGGCGTCGACATGGCGCCGCAGACCGCGATCCTGCGTGCCGGCGTGGAAATCGTCATTGCCACCCCGGGTCGCCTGCTGGACCACGTGCAGCAAAAGACGGTGAACCTGTCGCAGACCCAGATCCTGGTGATGGACGAGGCCGACCGCATGCTGGACATGGGCTTCCTGCCGGACCTGCAGCGCATCATCAACCTCTTGCCCAAGCAGCGCCAGAACCTGCTGTTCTCGGCCACCTTCTCGCCGGAAATCAAGAAGCTGGCTGCCAGCTTCCAGAACAACCCGGTCACCATCGAAGTGGCGCGCAGCAATGCCACCGCCGAAAACGTCAGCCAGACCATCTACAAGGTGGACGAAGCGGCCAAGGCCGATGCGGTGAGCTTCATCATCCGCCAGCGCGAGTTGAAGCAGGTGATCGTCTTCTCCAACACCAAGATCGGCGCTTCGCGCCTGGCGCGCACGCTGCTGGCCGAAGGCGTCAACGCTTCGGCCATCCACGGCGACAAGACCCAGTCCGAGCGCATGGCCGCGCTGGAAGCCTTCAAGCAGGGCCAGATCGAAGTGCTGGTGGCCACCGACGTGGCCGCACGCGGCCTGGATATCGCCGAACTGCCCTGTGTGATCAACTACGACCTGCCCTACAACGCCGAGGACTACGTCCACCGTATCGGCCGTACCGGGCGTGCCGGTGCCTCGGGCGATGCCATCTCGCTTTTCTGCGACAAGGATGAGCGCCTGCTGGTCGACATCGAAAAGCTGATCAAGAAGAAATTCGAGCGCGCCGAGCTGACCGGCTTTGCTCCGCGCAGCCGCTTTGAGCGTGGCGAACGCAGTGATCGTGGCGAGCGCAGTGAGCGCGGTGAACGTAGCGACCGTGGTGACCGTGGTGATCGCAGCGACCGTGGCGAACGCAGCCGCAGCAGCCGCGAGGGCGGGGCGCCGTCGCCGCGCCGTGAAAAGGTCGATCCCTGGTTCCTCAAGCCCTACGAACCCAGCGCCGTCGAGACCGTCTCCACCAAGCCGGAACTGGCCAAGAACAACCGTCCCAAGGCCAAGGTCGCGGCCCTGCTGGGCGGCATGCCCAAGCGCTGAGACCGGCCTAGCGCATGCCGAAGCGCGCCCGCCAGCCGGTGAGCGCGCGTGTCCAGAAGTCCGCGCGGTCGCGGGCCTGGGCCGTCTCCAGTCCCAGGAAGCCAGCGGCCTGCTGCAACTGTTGCAGCGGCCGCGCCAGGTCCAGCGCCTGCGCGCCGTTCTGCTTGGAAAGCTTTTCTCCCATCTCATTCATCAGCAAGGGCAGGTGCAGGTAGCGCGGCGTCGGATAGCCGAGCAGGCCTTGCAGATAGATCTGGCGCGCCGTCGAATCCAGCAGGTCGGCACCGCGCACGATGTCGGTGACGCCCTGCTCGGCATCATCCACCACCACGGCCAGCTGATAGGCCCAGAAGCCATCGGCCCGTTGCAGTACGAAATCCCCCACTTCAGAAGCCAGGTGTTGCGCCTGCGGCCCCAGCCAGCGATCCTCGAAACGCACCAGCTCGCCAGCCTGGCCGGCATCGGGCACCCGTAGCCGCAGGGTGCGGGGTGTCTTGCCCGGCGCCAGTCCGTGGCGGCAGGTCCCGGGATAGAGGGCCGCGCCGTCGCTGGCGGTGCCCACGCGCGAATCGGCGATCTCCTTGCGGCTGCAACCGCAGGGGTAGGCCAGCGTCCCCAGTTTCTCGCGTGCCAGCTGGTAGCGTTCCTTGCGCTGGCTCTGTACCAGGATGGCGCCGTCGGAGCGCATGTCCAGCGCCGCCAGGGTGGCCACGATATCCTCGGCCGCGCCAGGGACGGTGCGGGTTTCATCGATGTCTTCGATACGCAGCAGCCAGCGGCCGCCATGCACGCGGGCATCCAGGAAGCTGGCCAGCGCCGCCACCAGCGAACCCGCATGCAGCGGACCCGAAGGCGAGGGTGCGAAGCGGCCGACGTAGGGGCTGGCGTTCATGGCTCGGCCTGCGTGGCCACCGGGCCAATCAGGGAGGCGCGGACCTCCGGGCGCGACAGGTGCTGGATGAACCACTTGAGCGACTTGCCCTGCTCGGCCTTGGGCCAGGCGATCATGAAGTTGTCATTGGGTTTGGCCGCCATCGTCTGCTTTTCGACCAGCGCGCCGCTGGCCAGGTAGGGCGCGGCCCAGATGCGCGGCAGGTGGCCGCAACCCAGGCCGGCCAGTTGCGCCTGCAGCTTGTCGGCCACGGTGGCCACCGTCAGGGTTTCCTGGCCTGACAACAGGCCCATGGTCAGGGTCGGCAGCGACTGGCTGTTGTCGCCCACGGCAATGGCCCGGTGGCTGCGCACCAGCTCGGCCGGCAGCGGCTCGGCAGCCTCGGCCAGCGGATGGCCGGGCGCCACCGCAAAGACCCAATCCACCGCCCCCAGCTCTTGCATCTGGAAACGTCCGCTGGTGCGGACCACCTCCGGTCCGTCCAGCGTGACGCCGATGACCAGATCGGCACGGCCTTCGATGAGCTTTTCCCAGGCCCCGGTCAGCACGCCCGGCGTGAAGCGCAAGCGGGTGCCGGATTGCTCACGGTCGAAGGCGGCGATGACGGGCAGCATCTTGTCGAAGGAGATCAGGCTGTTGAGCACGATGTGCAACTCGGTCTCGCGTCCGGTGGCGG
Organism: Herbaspirillum sp.; assembly: GCA_019233085.1. GTDB lineage: Bacteria > Pseudomonadota > Gammaproteobacteria > Burkholderiales > Burkholderiaceae_D > Herbaspirillum. The sequence continues at coordinate 2,097 of JAFAMT010000160.1, read as the reverse complement.
TGCGCTTGACGCGCTGTTCCAGGTCATTGGCTGCCAGCAGCAGGTGGCGACCCTCCTGCAACAATTGCAGCCCCGCCGGTGTCAACTGGGCCCGATGGCCGCGGCGGTCGAACAGCAGCACATCCAGGTCATCTTCCAGCTTGCGCACGCTATAGGTCAGCGCCGAGGGGACGCGATCCAGCGCCACGGCGGCGGCGGCGAAGCTGCCCTTGCGATCGATCATGTCCAGGATCAGCAAGGATTCCAGGGTCAGGTTCAAGTGGCCTCCACTTGTTTAAAATTTTTGAATGAACCCTACGGATTTTAGGCCTTATACAAGAAAAAGATAGCGCCTATAGTGACGCCATCGACAAACATTTTGTACGAATCAATCCCGAAGCGTACATTTCTGAAGAAAGAGGTGTTGACATGATGGAAATTCGCAAAGCGAACGATCGTGGCCACGCCAACCATGGTTGGCTGGATTCGTATCACAGCTTCTCGTTCGCGGATTACTATGATCCGAAGCACATGGGATTTGGCCCGTTGCGTGTGATCAACGAAGACCGCGTGGCGGCCGGACAGGGTTTCGGTACGCACGGCCACCGTGACATGGAGATCATTTCCTACGTGCTCGAAGGCGAGCTGGCCCACAAGGACAGCATGGGCAATGGCAGCGTGATCCGTCCCGGGGATGTGCAACGCATGAGTGCCGGCACCGGTGTGCGTCATTCGGAGTACAACCATTCGCAGGATGGCACCACCCACTTCCTGCAGATCTGGATCATGCCTGATCGTGCCGGCGCCGAGCCGGGCTACCAGGAAGCGCATTTCTCGGCCGCCGACAAGGATGGCAAGCTGCGCCTGGTGGCCTCGGCCGATGGCCGCGAGGGTTCGGTCAGCATGAACCAGGATGCCAGCCTGTATGCGGGCCTGTTCGATGGCGCCCAGAGCGCCGGCTACAGCCTGCCGCAAGGTCGCCTGGGGTATCTGCATGTGGCCCGTGGCAAGGTCAGCGTCAACGGCCAGGCCCTGGAGGCCGGCGACGCCGTCAAGCTCAGTGCGGTCGACCGCATCGAGATCAGTGATGGACAGAAGGCTGAAGTGTTGTTGTTCGACCTGCCGCGCTGAACCGGCGGCAGTGCAATCGCAGTTCCTTCCGCCGGTCCCGATCACACCGGCGGTCTACCCACCCGCGTTACCTGTTCTCTAGAGAAGGAATCATCGCCATGACCAAAGTTGCTATCGTCTACCACTCCGGCTACGGCCACACCAAGAAGCAAGCCGAAGCCGTGCAGGCTGGTGCTGCCGGCGTTGCCGGTGCCGATGTCGAGCTCATCGCCATCAGCGCCGAAGGCACCATCACCGATGCGCAGTGGGACAGCCTGGACGCCGCCGATGCCATCATCTTCGGCTCGCCGACCTACATGGGTACCGTCTCCTGGCAGTTCAAGAAGTTTGCCGATGCCTCCTCCAAGCCCTGGTTCAGCCAGAAGTGGAAGGACAAGGTCGGTGCCGCCTTCACCAACTCGGCGACCATGAACGGCGACAAGCTCTCGACCCTGCACTACCTGTTCACGCTGGGCATGCAGCACAGCATGATCTGGGTCGGCACCGGCCTGATGCCTGCCAACAGCAAGGCTGCGCAACGCAACGACATCAACTTCGTCGGTTCCTTCTCGGGCTTGATGGCGCAAAGCCCGTCGGACTCCTCGCCGGAAGAAGGCCCGCTGCCGGGCGACCTGGAAACGGCCAAGCTGTTCGGTGCGCGCGTGGTGGAAACTGCGGCCAAGTTCAAGAAGTAATAGCAGGCAGCAAGTCACCTGATCCACGGTGAAAAAAAGCCGGCCACCGCGAGGTGGCCGGCTTTTTGCCGTTCGGCAGAGACTGTTGTCAGCCAGCGCGGCCGGTCAGGCTTGCGCTGCGGCCTCTTCCTGGGTGCTACGTTGCTTGTCCGCGCAATGCGGGCAGGACTTGCCCGGTACGTAATCCGGCGACAACTGTTCGCGCGGGGTGACCACGGCACGGCAGGCGAAGCATTGGGCGGTCTGGGTTTCCTTCAGTTCCGGGCTCAGTGCGGTGCGGTAGTCGAAGACGAAGCAGTCGCCGTTGTAGTGC
>JAFAMT010000109.1 GCA_019233085.1 Herbaspirillum sp. | reverse complement strand
CGTGTTGAACGTCTCCGGTCACCGCATGGGCACGATGGAAATCGAATCGGCCCTGGTCGCCAACAGCCTCGTGGCCGAAGCCGCCGTGGTGGGCAAGCCGGACGAAACCACCGGTGAATCGATCTGCGCCTTCGTGGTGTTGAAGCGCCCGCGTCCCACCGGCGACGAAGCCAAGCAGATCGCCAAGGAGCTGCGTGACTGGGTGGCCAAGGAAATCGGGCCGATTGCCAAGCCCAAGGAAATCCGCTTCGGCGACAACCTGCCCAAGACCCGCTCCGGCAAGATCATGCGCCGCCTCCTGCGCGTGCTGGCCAAGGGCGAGGCCATCACCCAGGACGTCTCCACGCTGGAAAACCCGGCCATCCTGGAGCAGTTGAAGGAAGCCCAATAAGCGGGCATCGGCTCGCGACAATAGCCGGCAGGGCGGGGGCGTGTGGATTCGCCCAAGCCTTGCCGGCTTTTTTCATTGCCGGTGTGAAAAATATTGAGAAAAGACTTGGCATTGCCGCAAAGCTTGCTATAATGCGTGGCTTCGCTGAACGCGAACCCGAATCCAGGAGAGGTGGATGAGTGGTTTAAGTCGCACGCCTGGAAAGCGTGTATAGGTTAATAGCCTATCGGGGGTTCGAATCCCCCCCTCTCCGCCAAGACAAGACGCCTAACTTATTGATTTTCAATAGTTAGGCGTTTTTTTTATGCCCGTCAAAATGGAAGCGGGCTGGAATGGGATGCGGCTGGCAATCAAATGACATCAAAAATGCCAGCTCTGAACAATCGCTGCTCGACAAGCCAATCTTGCTCGCCTTTCTCCCCGCAGCGTCAATCTCGCTCGGCGGCCTCCTGCCTCAAGCTCAAGTGCTCCTGATCCACGCCTGCAGGTATGGCTCACTTCGTGATCTTTTGGGCAACTGACAAGATTACAACTTTTCCTGGCCATATTGTTTAATTGACGGTTATTTCACTTCAGTAACGCCCAGGCTGTTGTGCACGCGCACAATCCCCGAGGGCTGCCGCTATTGTCACTTTGGGCAGGGCCCGCAAGACCAACCAGGTTCGGTTGCTCGCAGACGCGTTGACGAGAGGGGGGCTCTTTCATCTTCCTGCCTGGGGGCAAATCAATACACGGACCCTGACTCCACATCGCCAATACAGTTTTATAAGGGGAAAGTATGTTTTCGTCACTCACGGTCGGCAAAAAGCTGGGCCTCGCATTTCTTGCTCTGGTCCTGGTCTCGCTGATCGGCAGCAGCGTGTCCTTGTTCAATTTTTCCAGGCTCGAAGAAGCCAGCGCCATGAATGTCCACACTTATGAAGTGATGGGGGCGGCCGACGACATGCTGCTCAACATGGTCAATGTTGAAACCGGTGTTCGCGGCTACGTGGCTTCGGGAAATGAAGCCTTTCTCGATCCGTACAAGAATGGACGCAAGAATTTCCGCGCAGCCTTCGAAAAGGCCAAGTCGCTGACGGCCGACAATCCCGCCCAGCAGAAGCGGTTGACAGAAATGCTTGATCTGACCGACAAGATCGAGGAGGTCGACCAAACGTTGATGAAGCTGAGAAAAGAGGCCAATGTCAGCACGTCCACCCGGGAACTGCAAACCTATTTCGGCGCGTCCCACGACAAGATCTTCATGGATCGCTTCCGCGCCGTGCAACAAGAATTCGTGCAGGCCGAGCAATCGCTGCTGTCGGTGCGTAGCGAGTTGGTGCATACCCTGAGCACGTCGACCTTATGGACCCTCATTGTCGCTGGTGCGTTCACCGTCCTCTTGGCCATCGTAGCGGGTATAACCATCACACGCAGCATCGTCCATGCACTGGGTGGCGAGCCTGCCGATGCCGCCTCGGTTGCGCAGTCCATTGCGGCAGGAGATCTGACCGTGACCGTGGCGCTCAAGCCGAACGATCGAACCAGCCTGATGGCATCGCTGGTCAGCATGAAGGATCAGCTCACCAATATCGTGCGCGGTATCCAGACTTCGGGCGAGTCGATTACGGTAGCCGCAGGCGAGATTGCTACCGGCAATACCGACCTTTCCCAGCGCACCGAAGAGCAGGCCGCCTCACTGGAAGAGACGGCCTCCAGCATGGAACAGCTGACCTCCACCGTGCGTCAGAATTCCGACAATGCCAAGCAGGCCAATGCCTTGGCCGAGAATGCATCGGGTCTGGCCGTCAAGGGCGGAGAAGTGGTCAGTCGCGTCATCGATACCATGAACGAGATTTCGGACAGCTCCAACAAGGTATCGGACATCATCACGGTGATTGAAGGCATCGCTTTCCAGACCAACATCCTCGCGCTGAATGCGGCCGTCGAGGCCGCCCGTGCCGGCGAGCAAGGGCGCGGCTTCGCGGTAGTGGCCAGCGAGGTCCGTTCACTGGCCCAGCGTAGTGCTGCTGCGGCCAAGGACGTCAAGGATCTGATCACGCTCTCGGCCGAGCGTGTCGGACGGGGCAGCCAATTGGTGGGTGAGGCAGGCGAGACCATTGGCGAAGTGGTGCAGGCCGTGCGCAACGTGACCGATATCATGAACGAGATCAGCGCCGCCTCGTCGGAGCAGACCGCCGGCATCGAACAGGTCAACCAGGCGCTGGTTCAGATGGATCAGGTCACCCAGCAGAATGCGGCGCTGGTAGAACAGGCTGCCGCCGCGGCGCAGGCGATGTCGGAGCAGGCCACCGAGTTGCGTACGGCGGTAGCGGTGTTCAAGGTGACCGGCGCTTCGCAAGCGCGTGTCACTCCTGTCCGTGCAGCGTCGCGCCAGGCTCCTGTCCAGACTCGGGTAGCCAAGCCCTCCTTGCGGGAAGCTGCTCCGTTACCTTTGTCGAAGAAGAGTGAGTCCGGCAAGAATGCTGCATCGACCGGTCAAAAGAAAACCGACGAAGAGTGGGAAACTTTTTGACAGCAGATAGGACTCGATGAAAAAACGGCACGCGTGATTGGACTGAGCCCGAAAAACCGGGCGATCATCGTCCAATCCGAATGGCCCGTTTGTCGAGCCATCCATGTTGATGATTCGCCCGCAGAAATGCGGGCTTCTTTGTTTTTGCCACGCAAGGTCAGATGTTCGGTCAAAGGAAGCAGGTAGAAATCCACGGTACGAACGTAATAGCCACCAGCCCCGCCAGCAACACCCCCAGATACAGCCAGATCCTGCGCAGGGCCACTTCCGGCGCCACCTGGCCGATGATGCAGGCCGCGTAGTAGCACAGCCCGAAGGGCGGGGCGAACACGCCCAGCCCCATCGCCAGGATCACCACCATCGCGTAGTGGATCTCATGGATGCCCAGCTGATGCGCCACGGGGAACAGCAGCGGCGCAAACAACACGATGGCGGGAATGCCCTCCAGCACGCTGCCCAGCACGATGAAGGCGGCAATCGACACCAGCAGGAAGCCCGTGGCACCGCCCCGCACGTGCGTCATCATCTGCGCCAGGTCATGCGAGAAGCCCGATTGCGTCAAGGCCCAGCCCATCGCGCTGGCCGCACCGACGATGAACAGGATCGCCCCCGACAAGGCCGCCGTCTGGACCAGGATGGGCATGGCCATGCTCCATTTCAGGCTGCCACGATAGATCAGCAGGCCGACCACCAGCGAATAGCCGATGCCGATGGTCGAGACTTCGGTTGCCGTGGCAACGCCCTCGACCACCGCAGTACGGATCACGAAGGGCAGCAGCAGCGCCGGGAAGGCGATAGCCAGCGTACGCAGTACCTGGCGTGCCGGGGCACGCGGCTTGTCTTCATGATCGCGTCCGGCGCGCCACCAGGCTACGACCGCCAGTACCAGCGCCAGCACGATGGCCGGCAGGATGCCCGCCGTGAATAGCGCAGCAATCGAGATACCGGTAACCGAGGCAATGGCGATCAACACCAGCGAGGGCGGAATGGTCTCGCTCATCGCCCCGGAGGCCGCCAGCAGGGAGATCAGCTCGCTGTCCTGCACCCCGCGCTTGCGCATCTCGGGAAACAGCACCGGCGCCACCGCCGCCATGTCGGCGGTCTTGGAACCGGAGATGCCCGACACCAGCAACATCGCACCCAGCAGCACATAGGACATGCCACCCCGCACATGGCCCACCAGCGAGGCCAGGAATTCCACCATCACCCGCGCCAGCCCGGTGGCATGCACCAGCTGTCCCAGCAGGACGAACATCGGCACGGCCAGCAGGATCAGGCTGCTCATGCCTTCATCCATGCGTCCCACCACGATCACCAATGGTGTCGAGGTCGTACACAGCAGGTAGGCGCTGGTGGCCATGGCGAAGGCAAAGGCAATCGGCGCCCCGGCCATCACCGCCAGTCCCAGCATGCCCAGGAAGAATACCGGCAGGGCGCGCTGCCCCATGGCCGTCAGCATGGGCGTACCCAGATAACAGGCGCCGGCGATCAACACCAGTAGCAGCGCGACGGTGAACAGATCGCGCTTGCCATGCTGCAGCAGGCGCAGCGCGCAGCTGGCCAGGGCCACGGCAAAGCCCACCGGCAGCGCCAGCGCCCGCACCATGCCGCTCCAGCCCAGGGCCGGCGTTTCCACGAAGCCCTGGTCTTCCACGTAGTCGATACTGGGGTGCAGCAGCAGCGCCAGCATCACCAGCGTCACGCCCACGGCCAGGGTTTCGGCCCACACCTGCATGCGTGGCGAGAGCTTGGAGACAAAGAAGCTCAGGCGCATATGGCAGTTCTTCTGTACCGCCAGCGCCGAGCCCAGCATGGCCAGCCAGAGGAAGAGGATGGACGCCAGTTCGTCACTCCAGATCAGCGAACTGTGCAGTACAGAACGGGCGATGATGCCCGCCATCAGGATCACTACCTCGGCCACCAGTACCACCGCCGCCAGCGATTCCACACCTTTCTGCAGCCAGTGCTGGCAACTGTCGATCACGCTGCGCGGCGCACCCTGGTGGCCCAGCGCAGCCCCGGAGGGCAGGCTGTGCACGGCGCTCATGCCATCTTCCCGACGACGGCTTCCAGCGCTGCCCAGGGGGCGGCACCGAACTTGTCCTTCCATTCCTTGTAGAAACCGGCTTCGGTGAGGGCCTTGCGGAAGGCGTCGCGATTGGCGGTATCGAAGGTGATGCCTTTCTTGATCAACTGGTCTTTCAGGGAGGCATTCAGTTGCTCGACGTCGCCACGCTGCTCCATGCTGGCGCGGTCGAATTCACGCCGCACGATGTCCTTGAGATCGTCCGGCAGCGCCTGGAAGGCACGCCGGTTGCCCAGCAGCCAGAACGGATCCCAGATGTGGTTGGTCTGGCTGATGTATTTCTGCACTTCGTAGAGCTTGCCGGCATCGATGGCGACCAGGCCGTTTTCCTGGCCGTCGACCAGCTTGGTCTGCAAGGCGGTATAGAGCTCGTTGAAATTGATCGAGGTCGGATTGGCGCCCAATGACTTGAACAGCGAGGTGAACATCGGCGACACCGGCACCCGGATACGGTAACCCGCCAGGTCGGCAGGGGTCTTGATCGGCTTGGACGAAGAGGAAATCTGCCGGAAGCTGTTGTCGGCCGCCTTGGAGACCGAGATCATGCCGGTCTTTTCGATCTGGGCGCGAATCAGCTTGCCCAGCTCGCCATCCACGCTGGACCAGACCTGCTGGTAGTCGGAGTAGGTGAAGCCGACATTGGTGATGGCCGCCAGCGGGACCACGGTGGAAATGACCGAGCCGGCCAGGTTCAGGAACTCCACGCCACCGGTGCGCACCTGGGTCAGCAGGTCGGTATCCGACCCCAGCTGGCTGGCCGGGAAGAAGCGGATGTCCAGACGTCCCGAACTGGCTTCGCGGATGCGGTCGGTGGCCTGTTTCAGACGTGCATTGATGGGTTGGTCCAGCGACTGGCCGGTGGCCAGCTTGTAGTTGAATTCGGCAGCGCGTGCCGGCTTGCTCCAGATGCTCACCAGTGGCAGGGCGGCGGCGGCAGCCAGGACGGAACGGCGCGACATGCCGCGCGGGGAAATCTTGCTCATGCTGGGTCTCCTGTTTTCTTGTGTCGGAGGAGCGTCGCCGCCGGTCCGGCTGGTCCGGTCGGTCTGGCAGCGCATCCAGGTAAGACAGCTCTGCGGCTGTGCTCGCATCGGTGGCGATGCCATTCCGACTGCATCGATCCGGGTGCGTGACTGAATTTAAAAGCTTTATTGGTGAAGTACAATTAATTTATTTTTCATCAATCTGTAGAAAATTTAAACGGTGAGTCTATGTACCTCCCCCTGCGCGCCATCAGTGTGTTCCACGCGGCTGCTCGCTCCGGCAGCATCTCGGCGGCGGCCGAGGAGCTCAATGTCACGCCCTCGGCGGTGAGCCAGCAGATCCAGTCGCTGGAGACGCACCTGGGGACCTCGCTGATGGTCAAGGTGGGGCGCGGGGTGGCCCTGACCGAGGCCGGGGAGCGCTACTTTTCCATGATTGCCGAGGAGATCGACCGTATTTCCGAAGCCACCCAGAGCATTCGCGGCCTGCGTCCGGTGACCCTGCTGACCGTGCGCGCCACGCCCACGCTGTCGAGCAAATGGCTGCTGCCACGCCTGAAGGGATTTCTGGATGCCAATCCTGACCTCGAAGTACGTCTCAACGGGACCAATGAAGTCACCGATTTCACCCGCGAGACAGTGGACGTCGAAATCCGCCATGGCCGGGGCCAGTGGCCGGGTCTCTACACGGAAGGGTTGGCCGAGGAACTGTTCTTTCCGGTCTGCTGCCCGGACTACGCCGCCGCCGGCAGCCTGAGCGCCGAGGAGCTGGTCCATCACCGCCTGATCCAGTCGGTAAAGTCCCAGGTGCAGTGGCCGACCTGGTTTTCGCTGAACCGCATCACGCCACCCAACCAGATGCGCCGCGTGCTGTTCGACCGCAGCCACATGGCCATCGATGCGGCGGCCGA
>JAFAMT010000503.1 GCA_019233085.1 Herbaspirillum sp. | reverse complement strand
ACGCAAATACGGGGCGATCAATAAAGAACTTTCCCATCTGGCAGCCTCTTAGTTAGCTTTCGATTGGGCGCTCGCGTCCGGCTTGGCCGGCTGGCCAGCAGCTTGTGCGGGAGCGCCCGCGGGATTCCATTGCACCGGCTTCACAGGTGCACCCGGACGGACTTTCTGCAGGCCTTCCACGATGACGCGGTCGCCTTCCTTGAGACCATCGAGCACTTGCCAGTTGCTGCCACGGGCCGCACCGGTCTTGACCGGGCGCGGTTCGACCTTGCTCTCGGCATTGACCACGAACACCGAGGAACCACCGGCGTCACGCATGACCGCCTGTTGCGGCACCAGCAGGGCCGCTTCGTCGACGGCTTGCTCGATCTTGGCCCGCACGTAGGTGCCCGGCAGCAGCAGGCGCTTGGGGTTGGGGAACTCGGCGCGCAGCGAGACCGAACCGGTGCTCTCATCGACGCTGATGTCGGAGAACAGCAGCTTGCCTGGCAGCGGGTAGGCCTGGCCGTTTTCCAGCACCAGGGTCACGCCGGCCTTGTTCTCGCCGACGCTCTTCAACTGGCCGGCTGCCATGGCTTGCTGCAGCTTGAGCAGGTCGGCGCTGGACTGGGTCACGTTGACGTAGACCGGATCGAGCTGTTGCACCAGCGCCAGCTGGGTGGCGTCACCCTGGCCCACCAGCGCACCCTCGGTCACCAGCGCGCGGCCGATACGGCCGGTGATGGGGGAGGTCACGGTGGCGTAGCCCAGGTTCAGGCTGGCTGTCTGCACGGCAGCCTTGCCCGAAGCGACATCGGCCTCGGCCTGCTTCTGCGCAGCCACGGCGTTGTCATATTCCTGCTTGGAGACGGCGTTGACTTCCACCAGCGGCTTGTAGCGCTGCGCGGTCAGCGTGGTCTGGACCAGGTTGGCCTGGGCGCGTGCCAGGGTGGCTTGGGCGCTGTCCAGGCTGGCCTTGTACTGGGCCGGATCGATCTTGAAGAGAACCTGGCCTTCCTTGACCTCGCTGCCCTCCTTGAAGACACGCTTCTGGACGATGCCGGCCACACGGGCGCGCACCTGCGCCACGCGGAAGGCTTCCACACGGCCCGGCAGTTCATTGGTAATGGCCACGCGCTGCGGGGCGATGGTCACCACCGACACCTCCGACGGCGGCATCGGGCCACCCTGGGCGGCGGGTTTTTGTCCGCAGGCGACCAGGGCGGCGGCGATTGCGACGGTCATGGTGAGGCGCGTGAAACGACTGACTGAGCTCATAGATATCTCGCACGAAAGTAAAGTTGAAGCCGCCAGCGCGGCGATGAAACGAATTCGGTAGAACCGGTTACGACTTTGATGCGGCCCCGGTCAATGGCGGATGGCGATGACCGAGTTGCGTTGCTGCAATGCGCAAGATCACGCGCCCGCTTCCCGGCTAGGGCGATGAAAAATATGCGCTTGATGAACGGCAGGGACTTGAAGCGGATGCTATTATACATACATTCATGAATGTATGTATTTCTTCTCAACATCACATTAATTTATCAAACTTGTTCGAAATGGCGTAGGAAAATATGAGTTTTCCCTTGCATTATCGTGTTGTAGGCACTGAAATGCTGCGTTCGTTCAGGTAAATCCGAGTTCTTCCTTATCCGTCCGTGCTCATCTGATGAGTACGGACCAGTGGGGAAGACGATTCAGCCGACCTGATATTGTGCTTCATGAACTCTTTCAACAACATGACAAATTCTGCCAAGATGGCATCCGGGACAGACATTCGCTGTCGCCACGGCATGTGCGCCTGCGGCATTTCGTTGTCGGGGCCCTTGCTCCGATGGAGCTTGCCGTGATGCAAACATCTTCACTTTCCTGCCTGGGTTGCTGACATGGCCCGCTCCACCAAGGAAGAAGCGCTGGAAACGCGCTCCCGCATCCTCGATGCGGCCGAGCAGGTGTTCCATGAGCGTGGCGTATCCCAGACCTCGCTGGCCGACGTGGCCAAGGCCGCCGACGTGACTCGGGGCGCCATCTACTGGCACTTCAAGAACAAGAGCGACCTCTTCGATGCCATGTGCGAACGCGTGCGCCTGCCGATGGAGGCGGTGCTGGAAGAAAACGCCAGTCCCCAGATCGAGGACCCGCTCGGCCAGTTCCTGCGCAGTGGCGTCTACGTGCTGACCATGGCGGCCACCGACGAGCGCAGCCGGCGTGTCTTCGACATCATCTTCAACAAGTGTGAATTTGCCGACGCCAACGACCCTATCCTGATCCGTCAGCGTGAATGCCATGTCGAAGGCATGTTGCGGCTGGAGCAGATCCTCGGCAATGCGGTGGCGCGCGGCCAGTTGCCGGCCACGCTGGATATTCGCATGGCTTGCCTGATGGCCCATTCGACCTTCAGTGGCCTGCTGACGGACTGGTTCTTTTCGCCGGACAGCTTCGACCTGGTCAAGGACGGAGAGCGCATGCTGGTCGCGTCGCTGCATACGCTCAAGACGGCGCCGTCGCTGCAGCGACCGGTGCAAACCAGCTAGACAGGTAAAGCCAGGGAATCGCCAGCACCGGAGGACCCGGCGCTCACACCACAGGCGGCCTGCCTCGCAGGGAGGCAGGCCGCCAGCGGATCAATAGGTGGGCATGGACGGGTCGACCTGGTTGGCCCAGGCGTGCACGCCGCCACTGAGATTGATGACGCGGCTGAAGCCCTGGCGCTCCAGGAAGGCCGCCACCTGCATGCTGCGACCGCCGTGATGGCAGATGCAGACCACCGGCTGGTCTTCTTCCAGTTCGGAGAAGCGGCCGGGGATGGTATTCATCGGCACCAGCTGCGAACCCTCGATATGACAGGTTTGGTGTTCCCAGGGCTCACGTACATCCAGCAGCACAGGGGTGGGGCGGTCCGGATCGCTGATCCAGGCAGCCAGTTCGGTGGCGGAAATATGTTCCATGACGCCGTCCGGCTGCTTCAGAAGGAGAAGTGCGACGGGGTAATCGCGGCATGCAGCGGCTTGGCCGCGGTTTCGACGATATTGACCGTCTCGAAGACATGTTCGGACGTGCGGGTAACCAGTTGCAGTTCCATCACCGGTAACGAACCGACGATGGCCAGCAGGCGACCGCCGACCTTGAGCTGCTTGCCGAAGGCTTCCGGCAGCACCGGCAGCGAACCCGAGATGACGATCACGTCGTATTCGCCGGCCTTGCCATCGGCGCCAGCCCAGCCTTGCGCGCCATTGCCCAGTTGCACATCGACGTTGGCTACACCGTAGTCCGACAGGTTCTGTTCAGCCAGGGACTTCAGTTCCGGCGAGATCTCGACCGTCGTCACGTGGCGCGCCTTGTGTGCCAGCAGCGCCGCCATGTAGCCCGAGCCCGCGCCGATTTCCAGCACGTATTCATGCTTCTTGACGTTGGCTTCCTGCAGGATGCGCGCTTCGATCTTCGGCGCCAGCATGTTCTCGCCACCCGGCAGCGGGATTTCGGTGTCGAAGAAGGCCAGGCTGCGATAGGCGGCCGGGACG
>JAFAMT010000417.1 GCA_019233085.1 Herbaspirillum sp. | reverse complement strand
CGCCGCAACAGTTGCGTGCGCCGGCGATCCCGGCGGTGGTCTATTACACCAGCCTGGCCGGCGATCTGGAGATCCTGGCGCGCACGCACGACGCGCAGGCGGCGATACGGATGATCCTCGGCTGGGCCGACGCCAAGTATCCCGCGGCACTGACCGCGCTGGCGGCAGAACACGCCGAGGCCTTGCTGGCCGCGCTGGACGGGCCCGATGACGACGGCGCCATGCCGACCCACGAGGTGGCGCTATCCATCGTCGCTGACCTGGTTGAACTGAAACTGCCGTGGCTGGCCGGTTATTCGCGCCGCGTGGCAGAACTGGCCGGACGCGCTGCGGCGCTGGCCGGGATGCCCCCGGAGCAGCAGACCAGACTGGTACGTGCGGCACTGGTGCAGGGCGTAGGGCGCGCCTCGGTCGCCAACACGATTTGGGAGCGCGCCGGCCAGCCCAGCCGGGCCGACTGGGAGAAAATCCGCCTGGCGCCGTACTGGACCGCCCGTGCCGGTGCACTGGTGCCAGCGCTGCGCGAAGAAGCCGCGCTGGCCTCGCACATGTACGAACGGCTGGACGGCAGCGGTTACTTCCGCAGCCTCGCAGGGGATGCGCTGGACATGCCGCAACGCCTGCTGGCCGCAGCCGGCGCCTATGCGGCACTGTGCGCTCCGCGCCCCTGGCGCACGGCACTGCCGCCACAGCAGGCGGCGCAACTGCTGGAAGAGCAAAGCCAGGCCGGTCGCTTCGACGCAGCGGCCGCCGGTTTCGTGATCGCGGCCGCCGGTGGCGAGGCCGAGGGCAACCTGGCACCGGCACGCAAAGGCCTGCTGTCGGAACGCGAGGTCGAGGTCCTGCGCCGCATCAGCCTGGGCGAAAGCAACAAGGAAGCCGCACGCGTGATGCAGATCAGCCCGTCCACCGTACGCACGCATATGGAAAGCATCTTCCGCAAGCTGGGATGCTCGACCCGCGCAGCGGCCACCCTGAAGGGCCTTACGCTGGGCCTGATCTAGAACCCATTTCGTAAATAAGCGTGAGATGCGTTCTAGCGAGCTGGCCGGGCCAGCGGCGCGCAGGGCTTTTACCTACCTGTATTCCAATAATGGAATTATCGTCAGGTTGACAACTGCTCTTGGTCATTTAAACTAAGTGCCGGCTTGCCAGGCAAGCCCGGCGACAACGGGGCCGTGACGAACTCCGATCCAAACACTGGCAGCAGAAATTTTCCTTCCCATGTCCGATACCGTTTCCAACACCGAAGATCACCGCCCCCGTGTTGCTGCGCAAAGACGGGAGCGCACGCGCAGGCGACTCATCGAGAGTGCCCTGGTCGCTTTTTCCCGGCATGGTATCGGCGTCACGGTGATCCCCGAGGTGATTGCGTCGGCGGGTGTTTCGCAGGGATCGTTCTATAACTACTTCCGCACCAACGCCGAGCTGCTTGAGGCGGTGGGCGATGCACTCAATCTCGATATGTTTTCCTCCATCGAGAACGCCATCGGCGCAATCGGAGACCCGCTCGCCAGGATGTCCACCGGGATCCGCTCCTATTTGCATCTGGTGCGCTCGATTCCCGTGGTGGCACAGTTTCTGGCGGGGGCCGGCGTGGCCCTGGTGGACAAGAAAAGCCCGGTCTTCGATCACTTCCCGGCCGATCTCAAGGCAGCGGTCAAATCGGGGCGCATCAGCGAGGCCAATGTCGAGGTCGCCATGGAGCTGGTTGCCGGAGCTGGCCTGATGGCGGTTCATCGCATCGCAAAGAGCAAGACGCCGAGGGATTATCCGGAGCGCATCACGCGCGCCATCCTGCGTTCATTGGCTGTTCCGGAACAAGAAGCCGTCGCGCTCACCTCGACGGCGCTGCCGAAGACGGCCATCGAGCCGGAGTCCCTGCTGGAAAAGGCCAAGGACTGGCAGAGCCTGCAAACCCCCTCGCGCTGATCGCTACAGAGGGCTGGTCGCGAGTTCCCACAGCAGTTGCGCCAGCAACGGCTCGGTGGCGGCCAGCGGTTTTCTGGCGGCGATGTCGGCCACATCCTTGGCGACCCCCAGCGCCCTCAAGGCGACCTCGGCGGCCAGTTCCGAAAAGTCGTCATCCTCGCTGCTCTCCAGGAGATGCTGCATGGCGCTGACGGCCGCACCGGCGACGACGTGAAATGCCAGCGAGGTAGGGATTTTCTCGAAGCGGGAAAACAGGATCCCCTCTTCGATGTCCCGGCGGAAGATCTCCATCATCATCGGCATCCGGTAGTTGCCCCACTCCAGCTGGCCGAGAAGCAAGGCCATTCCCGGCTGATGTAGTGCCAGTCTCGCCGCCAGGCGTATCCCCTGCGCTATCCGGTCCACCGGATCCTCATGACTGCGCAGCACCGTGTCGATCGTTCGCACCCACCGCTCGGCTATCCTGCCGACCAGCTCCCGGATCAAGGCCTCGACAGAGGGAAAATATTTATAGAAGGTGCCGCGCGACACGCCTGCCGCAGCGATGGTTTCCTCGATGGAGGGAATCGTGGCGACATTTTCCATCATCAGCGACAAGGCGCTCCTGAGCAGGTGGGAGCGGGTGCGCCCGCGCCGCTCGGCACCCACCCGTTGCCGGTGATCCCCGCGCAACTGCCAGGCGTTGGCGGCCTTCGGTCCTTTTTTGTCCATTTGATTGCTGTCATCCATGTGCTCATCTCTCCTCTGCGCGACGTGATCCTGGGCTGCGTGGGGGCTGTTGGCCATCCTCGTGCGACCGGCATTCATTGCCATGTCATCAAGAATTGCCTCCCCGACATTTCTCCAAATTCCAACGAAACTAGATAATAGTTCATCTTGTACCATTCGTCATAATGACATTTGGTATAACTTGAAGTATATTTCGAATCCCGGGGTCAGGCTTTGACATGGGCCCATACCGCAGCGCTCTCTTGCCGCATGAAACCGGCTGGATATGACCCGCTTACAACACGGTCGCTGCCAACGCACCTCAAGAATTTGACTGGAGAATGGAATTGAAAAGACATCATCGAGCAACGGCTCTGACGATCATCGCCTCATGCGTTCTGGCCGCATGTTCGCCGGATCACGTGCCAACCCAGGAAAACGTGCGTCCCGTGCGCACCCAGGTGGTTGGCCGCACCGCATCGGATGTGGGCGCAAGCTACTCGGGAGAGGTGCGGGCGCGCTATGAGAGCCAACTGGGTTTCCGGACCTCGGGAAAGATCGTCAAGCGCCTGGTGGAAGTGGGCAGCCACGTCAAGCGCGGACAGGTCTTGTTTCAGCTTGATCCCATACAAGAAACGCTGCAGGTGGCTGCTTCAAGCGCTGAAGTGGATGCTGCAAAAAGCCGCGTGGATCAGGCACGCGTGGACGTCCAGCGAACCGAACAACTCCTGGCCCGCAATTTCGCCTCTCAGGCCGAGCTGGATCAGCAACGTCTGGCGCTTAGCCAGGCCGAAGCGCAGTTGCTTTCTGCGCTGGCCCACCAGCAGCTCAACGCAAACCTGAAGGGCTTCACCACGCTGACCTCGGATCGCGATGGCGTGGTCAGTGCAATCAATGCTGAAGCGGGGCAGGTGGTCAGCACGGGACAGACCGTGGTCACCGTGGCAGCCGACGGCGAAAGGGAAGTTGTCATCAGCATCCCGGAGTCGCGGGTGGATGAATTGCGCCGCGCAACGAGCTTGACCATCAAGGCGTGGGCCCAGCCGGAAAAGACCTGGAAGGGCGTACTCAGAGAGTTGGCGCCGGATACGGATACCGTCACGCGCACCTATTCGGCGCGCGTGACCATCGTGGATGCGGACCCTGATCTGCTTCGCCTGGGCATGACCGCCTCGGTGATCACGCCGGCTGTCGCCAGCGCCAGCGCCATCCGCGTGCCCCTGACTGCGGTCGTCGATGACGAGGCAAGACGTCAAGTCTGGGTGGTGGATCCGAGATCCTCTCGCGTGCTCGCACGAGTGGTCAAGCTTGGCACCGTGCAGAACGACGATGTGCTCGTCACCGAAGGGCTCCAGGATGGCGAAACCGTTGTCACGGCCGGCGTGCACATGCTCCAGCAAGGTCAGAAGGTCAAGGTCGCCGAGCTCGGTGGCGTCGTCAAGGCGGGAGAAAGCAAATGAGAGGGATCAACTTGTCCGAATGGGCGCTCAAGCATCAGCAGATGGTGCTGTTCCTGTTGATGTTGCTGTCGGTGTCAGGGATCTTGGCATACAGCAGCCTTGGCCAGAAGGAGGATCCTGAATTCACCATCAAGACCATGGTGGTACAGGCCTACTGGCCGGGAAGCTCGGCCCAGCAGATGGCCGACCAGGTCACCGACAAGATCGAGCGCAAGCTGCAGGAAGTGGCGCAGATCGACTACACCTCCACCTATGTCAAGCCAGGCGAGACGCAGATCAAGGTCAACCTGCGTGAGAACGTCCCGGCCAGCGAGGTCCCTGACGTGTGGTACCAGGTGCGCAAGAAGATCGGAGATATCCGGCATACCCTGCCGCTCGAAACCCAGGGGCCGTTCTTTAATGACGAATTCGGCGACACCTTTGGCAACCTCTATGCGGTCACCGGCGATGGCTTCAACTACGAAGAACTGCGCAAGATCGCCGATTCGGCCAGGAATGCGCTGCTGCGTGTGGACGATGTGAACAAGGTCGATCTCATCGGCAAGCAGGATGAAAAAATCTATGTCGAGATTTCCACGGCAAAACTGGCCTCGCTCGGCCTGGATCCGGCACTGATCGCCTCGACCCTGGCGCAGACCAACGCCGTCAAGGCGGCCGGCACCGTGCAGACCAGCGCTGAGCAGGTGCGCCTGTCGGTCAGCGGCGAGTTCGACTCCATCGAGGGTATCCGTTCCATCGGCATCCGCGCAGGACAGCGTACCTTCCGCCTGGGTGACATCGCCGATGTGCATCGTGGCTTTGCCGATCCGGCGACTTCCCGCATGCGCTTCAACGGCCGCGAGGCGATCGGCCTGGCCGTGAGCATGCGCAAAGGCGGCGACGTCATCCGCCTGGGCCAGAAACTGGATGAGACCGTCAAGGCAGTGCAGGAGCGCTTGCCGGTAGGCGTGCAGATCCATGCCGTGAGCGACCAGCCGCGCATCGTCGAGCACTCCGTCTTCGAGTTCAAGAAGAGCCTGGCCGAGGCGGTCATCATCGTGCTGGTGGTCAGCTTCCTGTCGCTGGGCATGCGTACCGGCCTGGTGGTGGCATTGAGCATCCCGCTGGTGCTGGCCATGACCTTCCTGGCGATGTACATGATGGGTATCGACCTGCAGCGCATTTCGCTGGGAGCACTGATCATTTCGCTGGGCCTGCTGGTGGACGACGCCATCATCGCGGTGGAGATGATCGCGCTCAAGCTTGAACAGGGATGGGACAAGTTCCGGGCCGCGACCTTTGCCTACACGGCTACGGCCTTCCCCATGCTGACGGGCACGCTCATCACCGCCGCCGGTTTCTTGCCCGTCGGGTTCGCCAAGTCCGGCACCGGGGAGTATGTGCATTCGCTGTTCCAGGTCGTGGGTATCTCTTTGCTGCTGTCCTGGCTGGTCGCAGTCATCTTTACTCCGTACATCGGCTTCAAGCTGCTGAAGGAACATGCGCACGCATCGCACGATGAGGATGCGGTGTACCAGCGTGGCTTCTACGTCAAGTTCCGTAATTTCATCTCTGCCTGCCTGGAAAAGCGCGGATTGGTCATCGCCATCACCCTGCTGGCGTTTGCCGGTTCCCTGGTTCTTTTCAAGGTGGTTCCCAAGCAGTTCTTCCCGGCGTCGGACCGCGCGGAGCTGGTGGTGGATCTGTGGATGCCGCATGCCTCCACGTTTGCGGCAAGTCAGGAAGAAGTGCGCAAGCTGGAGGCACTGCTGAAGTCGGACAAGGAGATCGTGGCGGTGACCAGCTTCGTGGGTAATGGCGCTCCCCGCTTCTATCTGCCCCTCGATGTGCAGACACCGAACCTGAACCTGGGCGAACTCCTGGTGATGACCAAGGGTGGGGAGTCCCGCGAGCAGGTGAAGGAGAGGATCGAGAAGCTCTTCGATAGCCGCTTCCCGAATGTGCGTGGTCGCGTCAACCGCCTGGAAAATGGTCCGCCGGTGGGTTATCCCCTGCAATTCCGTGTCTATGGACCGGATAACGAAACGGTACGCATGATCTCTTCGAAGGTGGAAGCGATCGTCCGCAAGAATCCGAATGTGCGCCAGGTCAGCCAGGACTGGGGCGAGCGCACCAAGCGCGTACAGGTGGACGTGGACCAGGACAAGGCGCGCATGCTCGGCATCACCTCCGCACAGATCAAGGATGCATTGCAGACCTCCCTGTCGGGTAGCCCGGTGACGCAGTTGCGTGAGAAGGATCAGGACATCGATGTGGTACCGCGACTGGTCGCGGCCGAGCGTACCGATCTCAACAACCTCAAGGACGCCAAGATCTACCTGCACGACGGAAAGTTCGTCCCGGTCTCCCAGGTGGCCAGGATCACCCTCCTGAGCGAGGACAGCGAACTGTGGCGACGTAACCGCCAGCCCACCCTGACCGTGCGTGCCGATATTTCCGGCGCCCAGGCGCTAGACGTGACCTTGGCCCTGCAGCCGCAGATCGATGCGCTCGCCTCCAGGCTGCCGCTGGGCTACGGGATCGAGGTTGGCGGCGCCTATGAGTCCAGTGCCAAGGCTCAGCGCTCGGTCTTCGCGGTGATGCCGCTGACCGTCATCGCCGTGCTGCTGTTGCTGATGATCCAGCTGCAGGACATGAAGAAGATGGCGATCGTTCTGCTGACGGCTCCGTTGGGATTGATCGGTGTGAGCGCCATCATGGCCGCATTCCAGATCCCGTTCGGTTTCGTGGCCATGCTCGGTGTCATCGCCCTGGCCGGGATGATCATCCGCAACTCCGTCATCCTGGTGGTACAGATCGACCAGGACGTGGCCGCCGGTGCTGCCCTGTGGGATGCCATCGTCGAATCTGCAGTGCGACGCTTGCGCCCTATCGTATTGACGGCCCTGGCAGCCATCCTGGCGATGGTGCCGCTGACCCACTCCGTGTTCTGGGGTCCGATGGCGTGGGCAATCATGGGGGGCCTGGCCGTCGCCACCCTGCTGACCCTGATCTTCCTGCCCGCACTGTATGCGTGGTGGTATGGCGCCCGCCGCCCTGTTGCCGCGTGAATGCGGCGTTGACCAAGAGAATCTGATATGAAAACCCGTATTTTCGCAAAGCGCTCGCTTCAAGTGGCCTTGAGCTTGGCCTTCATCGCATTTGCGCCCCAGACCCATGCAATGGATCTGTTTGCCGCCTATGAGCAGGCATTGAGCCACGACCCCAACAGCCTGGCCGCCAACGACGCCCTGCGCGCCGGACGCGAAAAGGCGATCCAGGGGGACGCCCTGCTGCGTCCTCAGGTGAGCCTGCAGGCTTCGGTGGACCGGATGAACACACACTCGTCCGCAGACAGCAGCGCGCAGGTTCCGTCCGATGGCAGCGGGACGGTCCGCCAGGGCGGGCTGGTCCTCACGCAGCCGCTGTACGACAAGGGCGCGACGACCGGCAAGCAACAGCTGCATGACCAGTCGACGCTGGCGCAATTTGAATTCGGCCAGACCCGCCAGGACCTGATCCTGCGTGTGGCACAAGCCTATTTCGGTGTCGTGGCGGCAGAGGAACGCCTGCGTGTGGTGGGTGCGGAGAAGGCCGCGCTGCGCCAGCAGCGTGATCGTGCGCAAGCCCGCTTCGAGGTCGGGCAAGGCAAGGTGACCGACCTGCAAGAGTCGCAGGCGCGACTGGACAGCGTCGAGAGCCGGGAGATCGTCGCCCAGTCGGACTTGGAATGGCAGCGCAGCCGGTTTTCCGAGATCGTCGGCGCGTCACCCGAGCATATCGACCAACTGGCGCCGCTGTTCACCGCGCGCCTGCCGCAACCCGACAACCTGAACACCTGGCAATCCACGGCCGAAGCCCAGAACTACTCCATCAAGAGCAAGCAGACGGAATTGGACATTGCCACGGTCGATATCGACCGCTACCGCGCCAGCGGGCGCCCCACGCTGGCCTTGGTGGCGCGCTACGGAGCCCAGGGACAGACCGGTAGCCTGGCTCCCTGGATAGCCCCCAGCAATGGGCGCAGCGGCTCGGTGGGCGTGCAGCTCAACATCCCGTTTGATTCCGGTGGCGGCATCAGCTCGCGCGAACGTGAAAGCGTCGCTCGCAAGAGCCTGGCCGAGCAGCTCCTTGCAGCAACCCAGCGCGATGTCCGCTTGCAGGTACAGGAGCAATTCCTGGCCGTCAGAAGCGGCGTGTCGCGCATTGCGGCACTGGAGCAAGCCTTGGCGTCGGCACGCACGGCACTGGCCTCGACCACGCTCGGACGGGATGTGGGCAACCGCACCCAGCTGGACGTGCTCGATGCCCAGCAGCGCGTCTTCGCGGGAGAACTCGATCTGGTCCAGGCCAGGCTGGATTATCTGATGGCTCGTCTCAAGCTCGACGCCGCCAGCGGCCAGCTCAATGAAGAAAGCGTGCGATCCACCCAGGCATGGTTCGCCTCCCGCTAGGCAGCGGGCTGGCCGAACTCCCACACCACCAGCGCCACCAGGATCAGCACCGGCACCAGCAAGCCGGCAAAGCCGATGACATGATAGGCGAAGGCCGCCGCAATGGCGCCGACGCCGAAGGACAGCACCGGCCAGAGGAACTTGACGCAGCGCTCGGTGGTGCCGGCGTCGGCCGCCCCACGCAGCATGTCGACCAGATCGATGACGACCTGAGTCACGTTGCCGGTCATCAACGAGGTCGGCGCCAGGTGCGCCAGCAACAGCCGGCTGATGGCGCTATGCACGCCCATGGAAGCCGTACCCAGCAGGCCGGCGGCCATGACCCAGCCGGCAGTGGGCGACTGCACCGGCTCGGCGGCCATGCCGCTGGCCATGAAGCCCAGCAGTAGTAACAGCTGCAGCAGCAACGACCACGCCAGCGCGCGCCCCTGGCGACGCTGGATGGCGGCGATGACCAGGCGCCCCACCGCCACGCCGACGATGAAGGCCGGGAAAGCCAGGAACTTCAGCAGGATGGACATCTGCGAACTGTCGGCCAGGGCCGCGCCGATGAGGATGAAGTTGCCCGTCACATGGGCCGTGAACAGGCCGAACAGGGCGATGAAGCCCAGCGTATCGACATAGGCGGCGAGAAAAGCCAGTCCGGAGGACTGGAGGCGGTTGCGCTGGGCTGCATTCATGGACGGCTCGCTTCGGGATTCGGACATCGGGATTCAGGGGCAAGGCCGCCTACCTTAGCACTTACGCACCCAAGCGCCCATTATCCCTAGGGATAGGCGGGTACCTGCCAGTCGCAATCTCTGCCTGCCGCGCCGGCACGCGCGCATTTTTTACAAAAAACAGCATCTTTGTACAATCCAGATCCGTCAGGAATGCCGATCATGGGCATCAGCTGCGGGCAAGGCCCTGTCTTGCCCGCCGCCTCCCGCAACCCAGCTGACGGACAAGCCCATGGAAAGAACCGTATTCGTCGTCGATGACGATGGCATGGTCAGGACGGCGCTGCTGCGCCTGCTCGCCTCGGCCTCACTGGCAGCGCGGGGCTTTGCCTCGGCCCAGGAGTTCCTGCAGGCGCCGCTGCCTGCGGCACCCTGTTGCCTGTTGCTGGACATGCAGATGCCGGGCTCGGATGGCTTCGAGGTGGTACGCCAGCTGGAGCAGCGCGGCGACAACCTGCCGGTGATCTTCATCTCCGGTTACGCCACCATCCCGGCGACGGTGCAGGCCATGAAGGCCGGCGCCCACGAGTTCCTGACCAAACCCATCCAGGACGAGCGGCTGCTGGGCGCGGTCGGCGAGGCCCTGGAGATCGCCGAACGGCAATTGCTGGCACGGGTGGAACATGCCACCAGCACCTCGCGCCTGGAAACGCTCACCCCGCGCGAACGCGAAGTGCTGGAACTGGCCATCGGCGGCCTGCTCAACAAGCAGATCGCCACTGAACTGGGCATCAGCGAAATCACCGTCAAGGTCCACAAGCGACGCGTGATGGACAAGATGCAGACCCGCACCCTGGCCGACCTCGTGCGCACGGCCGAACG
>JAFAMT010000415.1 GCA_019233085.1 Herbaspirillum sp. | reverse complement strand
CTGGCGGTGATCGGCCATGCCTTCCACGACGAAGGCGAACGTGCCCATGCCTGGGCGGTCTGGGGCGGCGTCATGGGCCTGACCATGGTGCTGGCGCCGCTGCTGGGCGGGGTCATCAATACCCTGCTGGGCTGGCGCTGGGCCTTTGCCATCAACCTGCCGGTGTGCGCCGTGCTGGGCGCGGCGGTGTGGCGCCATGTGCCGGAGTCGCGCAATCCCTTGCCGCGCCCGCTCGATCCCCTGGGCATCCTGTCTTTCTCCAGCGCGATCTTCCTGTTGACCTGGGCCCTGATCACCGGACCCGAGCACGGGTGGACCAGCGTTGCTTGCGTCGCCCGCGTCTTGGGCGGCGCTCTTTTATTCGCGCTCTTCATCGGCTGGCAGCGTCGCGCAGCGCATCCCATGCTGGAGCTGGGGTTGTTTCGCCGTCCCGGTTTCGTGGCGGCGGTGGCGGCCATGTTCGCCTATGCGGCTTCGGCCCAGGTGATGGCCTCGCTGCTGCCGCTGTATCTGCAGAATGCGCGCGGGCTGGATGCCCTGCACAGCGGCCTGGCCATGTTGCCCTTCGCGCTGGCCATGCTGCTGTTGCCGCAAGGGGGACGCCGGTTGGGGCGGCGTCTTTCCTCACCCGCCATCCTGGCGCTGGGGCTGGGTGTCACCGCGCTGGGCAACCTCTTGATGGTGCTGGCCGCCGGCGCGGCCTCGCCGTTGTGGACCGCGCTCGGCATGGCGGTGCTGGGCAGCGGTGGCGGCCTGCTCAATGGCGAGACGCAGAAGGCCATCATGGGCAATGTGCCGCGCGAGCGCGCCGGCATGGCCTCGGGGATCAGCACGACGGCGCGTTTCACGGGCGTGCTGGCGGGTTTTGCGGGACTGGGGGCGGTGCTGGCCGAAGGCGCAGGCCAGGCCATGGCCACTGCACTGGCGGCCTTCGACGGCGATCCCCGGCACGTGCGCCAGTTCGTCGAACGCGCCATGGCCGGTGACCTGATGCAAGCCGCGCAACTTTATCCGGAGCAGCAGAACAGTGTCGTGGTCTTGGCCAGGCAAGCCTATGCGCAGGGGTTTTCGCATGCCTTCGCGGTGGCGGCCCTGCTGGCCCTGCTGGCCGTGGCAGTGGTGCTGTGGGCGATCAGGCGCGCGTCGCCTGCAGCACCTGATCGGCCAGTCGCGGTAGCACCGTTGCGGCGTCCTCCCGGATCTTGAAGGCCAGCAGCGCATCGGCCCGCGTCACACCGCGGTTGATGGCCACCACCGGCTTGCCGGCCTCGGCCACCATGCGCGGAAAACGGAATCCCGACAACACCATCAGCGAACTGCCTACCACCAGCATGGCATCGCAGGCGCGTGCCGCCTGCTCGGCCAGGGCACTGCGTGCGGCAGGCACGCCATCGCCGAAGAACACCACATCCGGTTGCAGCATGCCGCCACAGGCCACGCAAGCGGGCACATGAAATGCCGCGTCGGCGTCGGGCTCCAGCTGGGCGTCGCCATCGGGCAGGGCCTCGGCCTGCATCTCGGCCAGGGCCGGGTTGCAGCGTTGCAGCTCCTGCTGGATCTGGGCGCGCGGATAGACGGTAGCGCAGGACAGGCAGCGCACCGTGTGGATGCTGCCATGCAGCTCGATGACGCCGGTACTGCCAGCCTGCTGGTGCAGGCCATCGACATTCTGGGTCAGGATGGCGCCGAGATGGCCGGCCTGCTGCAGCTGCGCCAGCGCCCGGTGGGCCGCATTGGGGGTGGCCTGCGCCAGGCGTGGCCAGCCCAGCATGCTGCGCGCCCAGTAGCGCTTGCGCGCAGCCTCGGACTGGCGGAAGGCGTTGCCCTCGATAGGCAGGCGACCACGCCGCACGCCATCGTCATCGCGATAATCGGGAATGCCGGAAGCCGTGCTGATGCCGGCCCCGGTCAGCACCAGCACATCGCGCCGCTCAAGCAGCAGCTGCGTCAGTTCGGCCAGCGGATGGGCGGATTCAGGCACGACGCTGGACCTCCCGGGGTGGCACGACCTGCTGCAGTCCGGCCAGCACATCGAGTATGGCCGGACGACCGAACAGGTAGCCCTGTCCCTCGTGGCAGCCCTCCTGTTCGAGGATGGCGCGCTGGGCTTCGGTTTCCACCCCCTCGGCCAGCACCGATACATTCAGGCTATGGCCCAGCGCCAGGATGGCGCGCACGAAGGCCTTGGCCTGCTGGCTGGTTTCCAGCTCGCTGATGAAGCTGCGGTCCAGCTTGATCTTGTCGAAGGGGAAGCAACGCAGGGTTTCCAGCGAGGAATAACCGCTGCCGAAATCGTCCATGGCGATGGTCACGCCCATGGCCTTGAGTTGCTGCAGCAGGTAGAGGGCGCGGTCACGGTCGGCGATGATGGCCGTTTCGGTGACCTCCAGCTCCAGCCGCGCGGGCGCCAGGCCGGTGCTGGCCAGCACCGAGCGCACGCGCTCCACCAGGGCGGCGTTGGAGAGCTGCATGGCCGACAGGTTCACGGCGATGCGCGGTTGCAGGTCCCATTGCACGGCCTCGCGACAGGCGCGCTCCAGTACCCAGTCGCCGATGGCGCCGATGGCACCACATTCCTCGGCCACCGGGATGAAGACCGATGGCGGGATCAGGCCCTGCTCCGGGTGTTCCCAGCGCAACAGGACTTCGTAACCGGTGATCGCGTCGCAGCTGACGGCGCGCTGGATCTGGTAGTTCAGGAAGAACTGGCCGCGTTCTAGCGCCGTCCAGATGTCGCGCGCCATGGCGCGCCGGGCGCGCGAGGCCTCGTCCATGGTGGCCTCGTAGAAACAGATCTTCTCGTCCATGCTCTTCTTGGCGCGGTACATGGCCAGGTCGGCATTGTTGAGCAACTGGGTGCGTTCATCGGCATCACCCGGGAACATCGCCACGCCGATGCTGGCGCCCGGGACGATATCGGTCTCGGCCAGGTGCAGCATGGTCGTCAGGGCGGCCTGCAGGCGGCTGATGAAATCGGTCAGCGCGCGCTGCTGGCGGAACACCTTGAAGGCGACGAATTCGTCACCGCCGAAACGCGCCACCGTCTCGCCTTCGCCGGCCAGCGCTTTCATGCGGCGTCCCAGTTCGGACAGCAGCTGGTCGCCCACCGCGTGGCCGAAGGCATCATTGACCTCCTTGAAGCCGTCGAGGTCGATGCTGATGACGGCGATCTGCTGTTCTGCGTGGCGCAGCTTGCCCATGGCCTCATCGAGACGCTCCAGGAACTGCAGGCGGTTGGGCAGGCCGGTCATGGCGTCGTGACGTGCCAGGTAGACGATCTTGGCGTTGCTTTCTAACTGCTCGGTACGGTCGCGGGTGATCTTGGCAAAGCCCAGCAACTGGCCGTCTTCCTTGTAGATCGTATCGATCACCACATGCGCCCAGAAGCGCGAACCGTCCTTGCGCAGGCGCCAGCCCTCGTCTTCGAAGCGGCCTTCGCGCAGGGCGATCTCCAGGTTGGTGGTGGGCAACCCGGCCAGGCGGTCCTGCTCCTGGTAGAACACCGAGAAATGCCGGCCCACGATCTCCTTTTCCAGGTAGCCCTTGGCGCGCTGGGCGCCGGCGTTCCAGTTGGCCACGGTGCCATCGGGATTGAGCATGTAGAGGGCATAGTCGGTAATGCCTTCCACCAGCAGCCGGAAGCGGTTCTCGGATTCACGCCTGGCCTCTTCTGCGCGGCGTTGCTCGGTACAGTCGCGGGTGATCTTGGCAAAGCCGATCAGCGCGCCGTTCTCCTTGTAGACGGGGTCGATCACCACGTGTGCCCAGAAACGGCTGCCGTCCTTGCGGATGCGCCAGCCTTCGCCTTCGAAGCGGCCCTCGCGCAGGGCGGTATCCAGGCCGCGCTGGGGCAGGCCTGCGGCGCGCTCGGCGGGGCTGTAGAAGGTGGAGAAGTGGCGGCCGACGATTTCCTCGGCGGTATAGCCCTTGAAGCGCTGGGCACCGGCGTTCCAGTTGGCCACCACACCATCGGCGCGCAGCAGGTAGATGGCGTAATCGGTGACGCCCTGGACCAGCAGGCGATAGGCGTTTTCGGAACTGAATTCGTTCAGGTCATCTTGTGGGTTCATCAGTCAACCTCCCGTTGGCGGCCGGCCCGTTGCATAGATCCTCCCGGGCATCGGGATGATGCGGGGGCAGGCGGCTTGCCGTACGGTTAGCGCTTGCATTGACGATCGCATTCTAACCCGGTCGTCCACGGCCTTCCCTCAGGATTCTCCTGACTTCGCACGGCGCCAACGCGAGTTTCCGATTCTCCCTATAATTTCGGTGCAACTTTCACAATGTCTCCCGCCCCCAAGGCGGTGCGGCATTGATATAAAAAACCTTCCGCCAAAAGTTCGAGGAGCAACATTCATGCGGCTTTTACTCCTGCTGCCGTTCATCGGCCTCTTGTGGGTCCCGTTCTACAACACCGAATTGCCGACCCTGTTCGGTTTCCCCTTCTTCTACTGGTACCAGTTCGCCTGGGTACCGCTGACCTCGCTGATCATCTGGCTGGTCTATCGTGATGGCGTCAAGAAGGGAGTCGAGTAAATGGATACCTCCAACATCCACTGGAGCGCGCTCTGGGTCTTCCTGTTCTTCTTCGCCCTGGTCACGGTGATGGGCTTCCTGGCATCGAAATGGATGGCCGGTCCCAGCAACAAGGGCGCCCACCTCGATGAGTGGGGCCTGGGCGGCCGCAACTTCGGTACCTGGATCACCTGGTTCCTGGTCGGCGGCGACTTCTATACGGCCTATACCGTCATCGCGGTACCGGCGCTGGTCTATGCGGTGGGGGCCTATGGCTTCTTTGCCCTGCCCTATACCATCCTGGTCTATCCCATCGTGTTCGTGATCATGCCCAAGCTCTGGCACGCGGCCCACAAGGCCGGACACGTGACGGCCGCCGACGTGGTCTGGGGTCGCTACAAGTCGCGTCCTCTGGAGTTCGCCGTCGCCCTCACGGGCGTGGTAGCCACCATGCCCTACATCGCCCTGCAACTGATCGGCATGGAAGTGGTGATCAAGGCGCTGGGCCTGACCGGTGAACTGCCGCTATTGGCGGCCTTCGTGATCCTGGCGCTGTACACCTACTCGGCCGGCCTGCGCGCCCCCGCGCTGATCGCCTTCGTCAAGGACGTGATGATCTACATCGTCGTGCTGGTGGCGGTGGTCGTGGTGCCGGCCAAGCTGGGTGGCTATGGCGCGGTGTTCAGCTCGGCCCGCGATGCCTTCGCCGTCAAGGGTGGCGCCACCGGCCTGACCCTGAAGCCCACGCAGTTCCTGCCCTTTGCCACGCTGGCACTGGGTTCGGCGCTGGCGGCCTTCATGTATCCGCATACCCTGACCGGTATCTTCGCCGCCAAGGATGCCAACACCATCCGCAAGAACGCGGTGTTCCTGCCGGCCTATACGGTGCTGCTGGGCTTGATTGCGCTGCTGGGTTACATGGCCTATGCGGCCGGCGTGAAAGTGCAGACCAACAACGACGTGGTCCCGGCGCTGTTCAATGGCCTGTTCCCGGGCTGGTTCGCCGGCTTCGCGTTTGCGGCCATCGCCATCGGTGCCCTGGTGCCGGCGGCGGTGATGTCCATCGGTGCCTCCAATCTCTTCACCCGTAACTTCTGGAAGCCCTATGTCAATCCGGGCATCTCCCATGAAGGCGAGGCCAAGGTGGCCAAGGTGGTGTCGCTGGTGGTCAAGTTCGGGGCGCTGGTGTTCATCCTGTTCCTGCCGACCAAGTTCGCGCTGGACTTGCAGCTGCTGGGCGGCGTGTGGATCCTGCAGACCTTCCCGGCACTGGTGTTCGGTTTGTTCGTCGGCTGGTTCGGCGCGCGCGCCCTGCTGTGCGGCTGGGCGGTGGGCATCGTCGGCGGCAGCTGGCTGGCCTTTGCCGATGGCATCAAGCCGGTGCACAGCTTCATCGTCGGCGGCGAGACCTACACGCTCTACACCGGTCTGATCGCGCTGGCCATCAACGTGGTGGTGGCCGTGCTGGCCAACCTGGTGCTGGGCCGGGGCGAACAGCCTGCGCTGAAGCACTGAGGATGTGACACCGCAGTCGCGCGCGCGGCGTTATCCGAAGGTTGCAGCGACCGCGCCATGACACGGTGGATAAGACAATAAGACATCCACAAGGAAAAAGAGGCGGACCAATGGTCCGCCTCTTTTTTTTACCGCCCCGACAAGCATCGTCGAATCAGAGCTTCTCGGTCTCGCCGCTCTTGGGTTGCCACTTCATGAGGCGCTTTTCGATCGCGCCCACGGCCAGGTCCAGCACCAGTGCAAAGACCGTCAGCACGACGATGCCGGCGAAGACGGTGTTGATATCGAAACTGCCTTCGGCTTGCAGGATCAGGTAACCCACGCCGCGCGCCGAACCCAGGTACTCACCCACCACCGCGCCCACGAAGGCCAGGCCGATGGAGGTGTGCAGGCTGGAAAACACCCACGAGGTCGCCGACGGCAGGTAGACCGTGCGCAGCAGCTGGCGTGCATTGGCACCCAGCATGCGGGCGTTGGCCAACACCACCGGGCTGACTTCCTTGACGCCCTGGTAGACGTTGAAGAAGACGATGAAGAACACCAGCGTCACCGCCAGCGCCACCTTGGACCAGATGCCCAGGCCGAACCACATCGCGAAGATCGGCGCCAGGATCACGCGCGGCATGGAGTTGGCTGCCTTGACGTAGGGATCGAGGATGGCCGAGGCGGTCGGCGAGAGCGCCAGCCACAGACCAATGCCCAGGCCGGAGACGGTGCCGATGAGGAAGGCCAGCACGGTCTCGGTCAGGGTGACCAGCAGGTGCGAGTAGATCTCGGCCGGGAAGCTCAGGGTAAAGAAGGTGGTGTCACCGATGCCCACTTCCAGGCTGCCGCTGCCCACCGTGAACCATTCCCAGATGCGCTGCGCGACCTTGATCGGCTCGCCGAAGAAGAAGGCGGTCTGCGGATTGCGGGTGGCCGCATGCCAGACCACCAGCACGACCAGCAACACCATCAGTTGCCAGAATCGGATGTTCTTGTGATTGGGTTTCAGTAATTTCCACATGGTGCTGTTTCTTTCGCTTGCTGATTCTGCCGGTG
This sequence comes from Herbaspirillum sp., assembly GCA_019233085.1. GTDB lineage: Bacteria > Pseudomonadota > Gammaproteobacteria > Burkholderiales > Burkholderiaceae_D > Herbaspirillum. Next base: position 10,597 of record JAFAMT010000415.1, on the reverse strand, counting down.
GCCGTGCTTACGCCGCACGCTTCTGTTGTTGATAGCCCTTGAGCACTTCATCGCGCAGCACATCCCAGATCTGCTGGTGCAATTCGACGAAGCGCGGGTGCATGCGGATCTCGGCCACGTCACGCGGGCGCGGCAGGTCGATCCTGAATTCGCCGATGGGGTGGGTGCCCGGGCCGGCGGCCAGCACGATCACGCGGTCGGACATGGCGATGGCCTCATCGAGGTCGTGGGTGATGAAGAGCACGGCTTTCTTCTTGGCGTTCCACAGGTCCAGGACTTCGTTTTCCATCAGCTGGCGGGTCTGGATGTCCAGGGCCGAGAAGGGTTCGTCCATGAGGATGATGTCGGGGTCCAGGATCAGCGTCTGCGCCAGTGCCACGCGCTTGCGCATGCCGCCCGAGAGCTGGTGTGGATAGCGGTCGCCGAAGCCCTGCAGGCCGACGCGGGCCAGCCAGTGCTGGCCCAGTTCCTGCGCCGATTTCTCGTCCTGGCCGCGATACTGCAGGCCGGCGATGACGTTCTGCAGCGCGCTGCGCCAGGGCATCAGCGCCTCGGCCTGGAACATGTAGCCGGCGCGACGGTTGATGCCGCTCAGCTCTTCACCGAACACCTTGACGCTGCCTGAGGAAGGACGCAGCAGGCCGGCGCCGACGTTGAGCAGCGTGGACTTGCCGCAACCGGTGGGGCCGACCACGGAGACGAACTCGCCCGGCGCGATCGACAGGTCGGTATTGGCCACGGCCGTATAGCGCTGGGTGCGGTCGTCCTTGGAGACGAAGGTGCAGGTGATGTTGTCGAACTGGAGTGCTGGAGTCATGACGTTCTGGGCGGTGGAGGCCCCGGTTGTTGATGCGGGTCGATACTGGCTGATGCTAATGCTGTTCACTGCTACGGACTGCCCAAGATGCGCAAATGCCCGTTGCCGGGCATCTGGGTCGCATTCGCATCGGGCGGGAGCCGGACTCCCGCCTCCTGCCTCGGTTCTATTGCTCGATTGTCTTACTTGTACTTGGCGTTGGCCTTCTGCACGAAGGAATTCGTGAAGGTCTTGGACAGGTCGATCTGCTTGTCGGCCAGCGAGGGCTCGAAGGCCTTCAGGGTGCGCAGCGCGGTATCGGGGCCACCGGGCGGGAAGTAGCCGTCCGGCGAGATGGCCTGGCGCACCTTCATGAAGGCATCGATGTAGAGCGAGCGGTCGCCCAGCAGGTAGCTTTCGGGCACGGCCTTGATGATGTCGGAGGGACCCGCCTTCTGGATCCACTTCAGCGCGCGCACCATCGCATTGGTGAGGGCCTGGGTGGTGTTGGGATACTTCTGCACGAAGGCCGCCGGTGCATACAGGGTCGCCGCCGGCATGGGGCCGCCGAAGATGTCGTTGGTGTCCTTGAGGGTACGGGTGTCGGCGATGGTCTTGATCTCGTTATGCTGCTCCAGCATGGAGATCACCGGATCCAGGTTGGCGATGGCGTCGATCTGGCCGGAGCGGATCGCCGAGATGGCGCCCGCGGCCGCGCCCACGCCGATGAAGGAGACATCGGTGGGCTTCAGGCCGCCCTTGGCCAGCACATAGCTGGCCATGATGCTGGTGGAGGAGCCCGGCGCGGTGACGCCGATCTTCTTACCCTTCAGGTCGGCGATGCCCTTGTAGTTGGGCATGGTCTTGTTGTTGACCGCCAGCACGATCTGCGGCGCACGCCCTTGCAGCACGAAGGCGACGATGGGCTGGTTCTTGGCCTGCATGTTGATGGTGTGCTCGAAGGCGCCCGAGACCACGTCGGCGCTGCCGCCCACCATGGCCTGCAGGGCCTTGGCGCCACCGGCGAAGTCGGAGATCTCGACCTGCAGGCCCTCATCCTTGAAATAGCCGAGCTGTTCAGCAATGGTCAGCGGCAGGTAGTAGAACAGGTTCTTGCCCCCCACGGCGATGGAGACCTTGGGCTTTTCCAGCGCCTGTGCACCGGCACTGCCGTTGAACGAAAAATAGCCGGCCAGGAACAGGCCCGCGGCGATCAGCAATTGCTTCCAGCTCAATTTCATTGTGTCTCCTCCGTGTCGTGGATGGGGGTACTGCATGTTGTGCTGCAGGTTATACCGCTGATGTGCTGCTTCAGACCACGCCTTCGTCCCGCAGCTTCTTGATGTGGGCCTCATCATACCCTAGCGCATGGAGGATTTCATCGCTGTGCTCGCCCAGCTCCGGGCCCAGCCAGCGGGTCTGGCCGGGGGTTTCGGACATCTTGGGGGTGATGCCCGGCAGCTTGACCGGGGTGCCATCGGCGAACTGGTGCTGCTCGAACATGTTACGGGCCAGGAACTGGGCGTCGCCCATCATGTCCTTGACCGAATAGATCTTGCCGACCGGGACATCGGCGCCCTGCAGGATGGCCAGCGCCGTATCGATGGTCTGGGTATCGCACCACTGCTGGATGGCGGCATCGATCTCGGCCGTACGCGGCACGCGGCCATCGTTGCGGGCCAGCGCCGGGTCGTCGGCCATGTCGTCACGGCCGATGGCATGCATGAGGCGCTTGAAGATGGCGTCGCCATTGCCGGCGATGACGATGTTCATACCATCGCCCGTGGTATAGGTGTTGGAGGGCACGATGCCCGGCAGCGCGCCGCCGGTGCGCTCGCGCACGACGCCGGCGAAGTCGAACTCGGGCACCATCGATTCCATCATGTTGAAGACCGCCTCGTACAAGGCCACGTCCACCATCTGGCCCTGCCCTGCCACGCAGTCCTCGCCCTGCTTGCCGTTCCAGCGGCCACCGGTGACGTCGCGATGGCGCAAGGCCATCATGGCGCCGATCACGCCATGCAGCGCCGCGATGGAGTCGCCGATGGAAATGCCGATGCGCACCGGCGGACGGTCGGGATGGCCGGAGACGTAGCGGATGCCGCCCATGGATTCACCGATGGCGCCGAAGCCCGGCAAGTCGCGCAGCGGGCCGGTCTGGCCATAGCCCGACAGGCGCACCATGATGGTGGCGGGATTGAGTTTCTTCAGGTCTTCGTAGCCGAGGTGCCATTTCTCCAGCACGCCGGGACGGTAGTTCTCGATGATGACGTCGGCTTCCAGGGCGAGCTGGCGGGCGATCTCCTGGGCCCGCTCATCCTTCATGTTCAGGGTGATGCTCTTCTTGTTGCGCGCCTGGACCGACCACCACAGCGAGGTGCCGTCCTTCAACACGCGCCACTGGCGCAGCGGGTCGCCATTGCCGGGCGCCTCGACCTTGATCACGTCGGCGCCGAACTCGGCCAGCATGCGTGAGCAGAAGGGTCCTGCGATCAGCGTGCCCAGTTCGAGCACCTTGATGCCGGCCAGCGGGCCGGGCTTGGATGTGCCTGTCGTCATCGTGCTTGCACCGGTGGCCCGGCGCGCATGTCGCTGCGCGGACGCTGACCGGTGTTCTCCTCTTTGTCGATGTTGCCGGACCCGGCTCTGGGGGGAACGAGGCCAGTGTCCTGAAGTGCGTTACTCGTTACTTGTTATGTGCTTCTTCCAAGGCCGGCGATGCGGTCCGCGCAGGCGCCGGTGGACGCATGTTGCGCTGCCATATCGCCTGACGTCGTACGTGCAAGCCGGCAGCCGCCATTTTATTGCAGCATGGCCTGGCTGTCGCGCATTTTGACAATCATAAGGAACATCACCACGTGCAAGATTTTCATCCCACACCGGCGCTGCAGAGCGCTCAGGTGGTGCGCCGGTCCAGCATGGCGCGGGCGATGGTGCCGGCATCCACGTATTCGAGTTCGCCCCCCACCGGCACGCCGCGCGCCAGGCGGCTGACCTTCAGGCCGCGTGCCTTGAGCGTTTCGCTGATGTAGTGGGCAGTGGCTTCGCCCTCATTGGTGAAATTGGTGGCCAGCACCACTTCGGCGACCACGCCATCGGTGGCGCGGGTGATGAGTTTTTCGAGATGGATATCGCGTGGGCCGATGCCATCCAGTGGCGAAAGCCGGCCCATGAGCACGAAATAGAGGCCCTTGAAGGTCAGCGTCTGCTCGATCATGACCTGGTCGGAGGGCGATTCCACCACGCACAGCTGGGTATGGTCGCGCCGGCTGTCCTGGCAGGTCTCGCAGATGACCTGTTCGGTAAAGGTATTGCACAGCGCGCAGTGGCGGATGGTCTCCAGCGCATGCGCCAGCGAGCGGCTCAGCTCGGCGGCCGCGTCGCGGTCATGCTGCAGCAGGTGGAAAGCCATGCGCTGGGCGGTCTTGGGGCCGATGCCGGGAAGCCGGCGCAGCGCTTCGGTCAGGAGGGTGAGACTGGAGGGCGTTTTCAATTGCGGTCTACGGAATAGCGGAAGGCTTCCAGCGCCTCGGCCGTCATCGAGGGGACGAATTCGATGATCTCGTATTCGGCCACGCCAGCGATGAAGAAGGGATCGGATTCCATGATGGCTTCGATCTCGGCGCGGTCGGCGCAGTCGGCGATGATGATGCCACCGGTACGTGGAACCTTGCGGCCCGACATCAGGAACACCCCTTCGGCATATTGCTCGTTGAGGAATTTCTTGTGCGCGGTCAGCAGGGAGTCGATTTCACTGGCCGGCTTGGTGTACGTGATCGAGACGATGAACATGGTGCCTCCACTAAGCAATCCTGCATTTCATCCTAAAGCACTGCGCATACCGGCCGACCGACGCCTGGCAGCCAGCCGGCCGCCAGGCGGGGAGTCGATCAGAACGGCATCTTGAAGCCAGGCGGCAGCGGCATGCCGGCGGTCACGCCGGACATCTTTTCCTGGGCGGTGGCTTCGGCCTTGCGCACGGCGTCGTTGAAGGCGGCGGCGACCAGGTCTTCCAGCATGTCCTTGTCGTCAGCCAGGAGCGACGGGTCGATGGAGACGCGCTTGACATCGTTCTTACAGGTCATCACCACCTTCACCAGGCCGGCGCCGGACTGGCCTTCGACCTCGATCAAGGCCAGTTGCTCCTGGGCCTTCTTCATGTTGTCCTGCATGGCCTGTGCTTGCTTCATCAGACCTGCCAGTTGACCTTTCATCATGCTAATGCTCCTTGTTTCAATTCACGGAATTCTATCGTGTTTGACGCCGGGCAGGACTAGCGACATTCGCGGCCCCTGCCCGCACGTCGTGCTTACAACGGATGGATCGATCCCGGCACGATGCTGGCGCCGAATTCGCGCATCATCGACTGCACGAAGGGATCGTTCTTCATCTTGTGCTCGGCCTTGCGCTGGCGTTCGGCGCGCTCGGCCTCGGCCACCGCATTGGCGGTGTCGGCTACGGCGCCCAGCTCGGTTTCCACCCGTACTTCCTTGCCGAAACGTTCGGACAGGGCCGCACTGAGTTTCTCGACGCTGCCCGACGAGCGCAGGGTTTCCAGCGGGATGCGCAGGTGGAAGCAGACATTGCCGCCGTTGAGCGCCTCGCAGCGCAACAGCTCGCTCTGGAACGCCATCTGGTGTGCCACGCCGCGCAGTGACAGGCTGGCGGCCAGGGTCGGCCAGTGGCCATCCCAACCCAGCTCGGCCACCACGCGGGCGGTCTCCTGCTGCTGGGCCGGCGTGGCGGCCGGACGCTGTGGTGCCGCTGGTGCCACTGGCGCGGCAGCTTCTACGGCGGCGGCAGGCGCGGAGACGGATTCAGGTTTTTTTTCAGCCTCGAAGCCGACAGGCGGCATCGATGCGCTGGCCGATTCCTCTTCCCACGGCGGGATGGCATCGAAGGGCGGCGGCTCGGGCATGTCCGGCGGCATGGACGCGGCTGACCGGGATGCCGGTGCCGCAGCGGCCGGTGCCGATGCGACCGGCGGCTGCTCGACCGCCGGGCGGGCGGCCGGTGCGCGTCCGGTCTTGCCGACGGCGGCGCGGGCCGCCATCAGGGCGGCTTCGCGGGGCGATGAGGGTGCGGCAGATGGCGCGGCTGCCGGGCGCGCAGCTGATGCGACAGGTGCTGCCACAGGCGCCGCGGCGGCGGCAAGTGCCGCTGCCGGCGCGCTCTCCCGCGCAGGCGCCGGTTGCGGACGGCTCACCGGCGCGCTGGTCACCGCTGCCTGCGGCGCCATCAGGGGCGCGGCCTGGCGCGACGTGGCTGGACGGCCCGCAGCCGGTGCGGCGGCCGCCGGCACCGGGGCACCCGCACTGGCGCTGACCGGGCGGAAGGCCAGCATGCGCAGCAGCGTCATGCTGAAACCGGCATATTCATCCGGGGCCAGGCCCAGTTCGTTGCGCCCGTGCACGGCGATCTGGTAGAACAATTGCACGTGTTCCGGACTGAACTGGCCGGACAGGCGCAGGATATCCTCGCGGTGGGGCAGGTCGTCGGCCAGCGCGGCCGGTACCGCCTGCGCCAGGGCGATCTGGTGTAGCAGCGTCCCCAGGTCTTGCAGGGCGGCATTGTAGGAAAGGCTGCGGGTGGCCATGTCGTCGGCCACGCCCAGCAAGGCGGCGCCGTCCTGCACGGCCAGCGCGTCGAGGATGCGGATCAGGTAGGACTGGTCCAGCGCGCCCAGCATGCCCTGCACCGCTTCCAGGGTGACCTTGCCGGCGGCATAGGCGATGGCCTGGTCGGTCAGCGACAGCGCATCGCGCATGGAGCCGGACGCACCCTGCGCCAGCAGGCGCAAAGCGGGGGGATCGAATTCGATGCCTTCCTGGTTCAGGATGTTGTCGAGATGGCTGATGATGTGGCCGGGCGGCATCTGCTTCAGGTTGAACTGCAGGCAGCGCGACAGCACGGTCACGGGAATCTTTTGCGGGTCGGTGGTGGCCAGGATGAACTTGACGTGCTCGGGCGGCTCTTCCAGCGTCTTCAGCATGGCGTTGAAGGCGTGGTTGGTGAGCATGTGCACTTCGTCGATCATGTAGACCTTGAAGCGGGCATTGGAGGGCGCGTAGACGGCCTGCTCCAGCAGTTGCGCCATCTCGTCCACGCCGCGGTTGGAGGCGGCGTCCATCTCGATGTAGTCGACGAAACGGCCGGCATCGATGGCCACGCAGGCCTCGCACACGCCACAGGGGGCGGCAGTGATGCCACCGTTGCCATCGCCGCCCACGCAATTGAGCGACTTGGCGAGAATGCGCGAGAGCGTTGTCTTGCCCACGCCGCGCGTACCGGTAAAGAGGTAGGCATGGTGCAGCCGCTGCTGTTCCAGCGCGTGCGTCAACGCGCGCACGACGTGCTCCTGGCCTACCAGGGTGTCGAAGCTGCGGGGACGATATTTACGGGCAAGAACTTGATAGGACATGGGATGGCTGCTGTGGGCATTTTGGCTCAGGGGGGCATTTTAAGCTATTTCGCCGCCCGTCACGCCTTTGCCGTAGGGCACCACCTGGAGGCCCGGACCTCAGGCTTGCGCGCGTGCTGCTTTTTTTTGCTGGTACATCAGGGCGTCAGCCTGTTGCATCAGATCGCTGACATCATAGTGCCGGGCCGGATCGAACTCGACCACCCCGACGCTATAGGCCAGTTCGTACTGGCGCTGGCCATTCAGGTTGAAGGATTTGATCCTCTGGCTGAAATGCTGCAACACGCGCTCGGACTCGCCCTCGGCAGTATTGGTCAGCAATACTGCGAATTCATCCCCGCCCAGGCGTCCGATGACATCGGACTCGCGGAAGCTCGACGACAGCAGCGCCGAAAAACTGGTCAGCGCGGCATCACCCTCGGCATGGCCGAAGCGGTCATTGATCTGCTTGAACTTGTCCAGATCGAAATACATCATGCTGGCCGGACGCCCCAGGCGCTTGCTGGTTGCCAGCGCATGCCGCGCCAGCGTCTCGAAACCACGCCGGTTGGAAATGCCGGTGAGGTCATCGATCGTGGCCAGCCGCAATGCCGCCAGCTCCTGCTCGACCATCACGGCCAGGTCCTTGAGCAGGGCGCGGTCATCGTCATCGAAGGAGCGCACTTCCGTATCGACCAGGCACAGGGTCCCCAGCGCGAAGCCGCTCTCGCTCCTGATCGGGCAACCGGCATAGAAACGGATATGAGGCTCGCCGGTGACCTGCGGATTGCCGCTGAAGCGAGGGTCCAGCCGCGCATCAGGGACGACGGTGAGGTCTTCGCTGAGGATGGCATGGGAGCAGAAGGAGATATCGCGCGTGGTCTCGGTGGCGTCACCCAGTCCGACGCAGGACTTGAACCATTGGCGATTGGTATCGATCATGGTCACCACCGCCATCGGCACATCGAAGAGCCGCTTGGCCAGCCGGGTGAGGCGATCGAAACGTTCTTCCCTCGGCGTATCCAGGATGCGCAGCGAATGCAGGGCTTCGATGCGCTCGGGTTCATTGGCGGGGAGCTCGGCGATTTTCATGGTTCGTCTTTGCTGATGGAGCGCGAGTGCAGGAATGGGCATCTCGCCGAAAATGACTTTAACCTCATTTTTTTCGAGAAACAAGACATAGTTTCTCTCATCGTCGACAAGCAGATGAGACGGATCGTCTCCGGGCAATTTCACCCTCCTTGCGGCAGGCCGCCCCTCCCCCTCGCCCCTCTCTCCCTCCGGCCAGCCACTCCCGTCACCCCGGCAGGCTTACTTGCCGGCGGCAGGCCGGGCCTCGGCCTTGGCGTCCTCGCGTTCCTGGCCACGTGCGCCCCTGGCGGGTGCCTTGGCTGTGGCCGCAGCGGCGGCCGCCCCCGGCTTGGCCTGGCCGTTGACCGTCAGGCCGTTGGCGGACAAGCGGGCGGCACTCTTGTCCTTGACGCCCTTGACGCGCTTTTGCAGGTCGTCCCAGTCCTTGAAGGCGCCGCCTTTCTGGCGCTCCTCCAGGATGCGCTTGGACATGGACGGCCCGATGCCGCGCACGCCATCCAGCGCGGCCTGGTCAGCCTTGTTGATGTCCACCTGGGCCCAGGCCAGGCTGGTGGCGAGGAAGAAACTGGTGATCGACAGCAGGATTTTCTTCAACATGGTGTTTCCTTTCGAGTTTCTGGAGTGAGAGAACGAATGAAAAAACAAAAGGCAGCGCATCCGGGGATGGCGCTGCCTTTGCTCAACGAAACGGAAAGCCCGGTGTTGACAGTAATACTGCTAGAAAATCACGCTCAAATCAGCCTGCCAGCAATTCCTCGCAGGTAACGGTAGCCGTACCCAGCTTGCCCACCACGATGCCGCCAGCCCGGTTGGCCATGGTCACCGCATCGACCAGGGAGGCTCCCGCGCCCAGCATGACAGCCAGCGTACCGATGACGGTGTCGCCCGCGCCGGAGACGTCATACACCTCGCGCGCCATGGTCGGGAAGTGCGTCACCTCGCCGTCGCGATAGAGGCTCATGCCCTCTTCCGAGCGGGTCAGCAGCAGCGCTTCCAGGTCCAGCTCGGCACGCAGCTTCTGGGCACGCGCGGTCAGGTCTTCCTCGTTCTTCCACTGGCCGACGATGCGTACCATCTCGGACTTGTTGGGGGTGAGGATGGAAGCGCCGGCGTAGCGCGCGAAATCGTCGCCCTTGGGATCGACCAGGATGCGCTTGCCCAGCTTCCTGGCCGTGGCGATCATCTCGGCCACATTGACCAGGCCGCCCTTGGCGTAGTCGGAGAAGATGATGACGTCGTAGCCGGCCACCAGCGAATTGAACTGCGTGAGCTTGTCGCGCAACACCGTATCGGTGGGTGCTTCCTCGAAATCGATACGCACCAGCTGCTGCTGGCGTCCGATCACGCGCAGCTTGACGATGGTGGAAATGCTGGCATCGCGGTTGAGATGGCTGCGGATGCCCATTTCGCCCAGCATGGCGTCCATCACGCGGGCCGGCTCGTCGTCACCGGTCACGCCCAAAAGCGCCGTCTGCGCGCCCAGGCTGGCAGTGTTGCGTGCCACGTTGGCGGCGCCACCCAGGCGTTCCTCCTTGCGCTCGACCCGCACCACCGGCACCGGGGCCTCGGGCGAGATGCGGTTGACTTCGCCGAACCAGTAGCGGTCCAACATCACGTCGCCCACGATGAGGATGCGAGCCTTGCTCCATGCAGAAACGATGTCGTTGTTCACGTTATTGTCCACGATTGAGAAGGGAACGGCCGATGCCGTAGTACTCGACGCCGATATCAGCCATCAGCTGCGGGTCAAAGAGGTTACGACCGTCAAAGATCACCGGGGTCTTCAGGACCGTCTTGACGCGCTCGAAGTCAGGGCTGCGGAAGGCCTTCCATTCGGTGACGATGGCCAGCGCATCGGCGTCCTGCAGTGTATCCATGGGCGAGTCGCCGAAGCGGATGCGCTCCAGCAGGCTGGCGTCGTCGGCGAAGTCCAGTTCCAGCACACGGGCTGCTTCCTTCATGGCCACCGGGTCGTACACCGCCACGGTGGCGCCACGGCGTACCAGTTCGCCGATCAGCACGCGCGAGGATGCCTCACGCATGTCATCGGTGTTGGGCTTGAAGGCCAGGCCCCAGATGGCGAAATGCTTGCCGGCCAGGTCTTCGCCGAAACGCGCCACGACCTTCTTGCCCAGCACGTGCTTTTGCAGGTCGTTGACCTGTTCGACGGCCTGCAGGATCAGCAGCTGCTGGTCGTAGTCACGCGCGGTGCGCTCCAGTGCCTGCACATCCTTGGGGAAGCAGGAGCCGCCGTAGCCACAGCCGGCGTACAGGAAGCTGTGCCCGATACGCGGATCGGAACCGATGCC
>JAFAMT010000406.1 GCA_019233085.1 Herbaspirillum sp. | reverse complement strand
AACAGCGCTGGCCCCGGGGACCGGCGCCAGCTGCCCGGGGACGTGGTCCGGGCAATTACGTCAGCGGCTCGGTCACCGCCAGGGCGAGCATGAACAGCATGCAGGCACTGAAGCCCGCAGCGATGAGCAGGTATTGGAAAGTTCTGATGAGCATGGTTCCCTCGACAAACAGGCCTGCAGCGTATTTCCTGACAGGCAGGCCCCCCTCGGACGATCAACCGGCCTCCCTCCCCAGAGAAACCGTTCCGCAGCGCGGCACCCGTCAGAGCAAGCAGGGCCGATGTAGCGCTGTCGATTTTAGATGACAGTTGGTCTACGGAACGTATCATAATGTTTCTTTTACATGTTTTTTCATTGTCTATTGGTGCAGATTCATGCAGTTCAGCCGCGTGTCGATATGAATAAAAAGACACATCCTTGTCACACGGCCGCGCTATGCTGCCCCCGCTTACGCGCCAAACTTCCACAACAATAGCCGACAGGAAACCTCCATGAGCAAGCAAAACGATCTCGCGGGCAGCCAGCCTGCGCCCCTCGACAGCACCTCCACCACGCCGCAGAACAATAGCCGCCGCCGCTTCCTGGGAGGCATGGCCGCGCTGGGCGCGGGCGGTGCGTTGAGCGCCTGCGCCACCGAAGGCCAGGGCAATGCCGGCTACGCCGCCGCCAACCCGGCCGAGGCCGCGGCGCTGGACCGCGCCCTGCGCGAGAACGTCAAGACCATCGTGGTCATCTATGCCGAGAACCGCAGCTTCAACAATCTCTTCGCCAATTTCCCAGGCCTGGAAAAGCCGCTGTCGGCGCTCAAGCCCTCGGACTACCAGCAGCGCGACCGCGATGGCAGCCTGCTCAAGCAATTGCCGCCCGCCTGGGGCGGTGTGACCAGCCAGGACCAGAGCGTCGAAGGGGTCACCTACGAGGGCGGCAAGCAATTCCAGACCAACCTGCCCAATGCCCCCTACACCTTGAAGGGCCCGCAGGGCGAGGCGCTGCCGCTGGGCCTGGTCACGCGTGACCTGTGGCACGTGTTCTACCAGAACCAGATGCAGATCAATGGCGGCAAGAACGACGGTTTCGTGGCCTGGGCGGACTCGGGCGGCCTGACCATGGGTCACTACGGCGATACCCAGTACAACCTGCGCCTGTGGGATGTGGCCCGCGAATTCGTGCTGTGCGACAACTTCTTCCAGGGCGCCTTCGGTGGCTCCTTCCTGAACCACCAGTACCTCATCGCCGCCACCGCGCCGTTCTATCCGAACGTGATGAGTTCGGTCTCGCGCACCCAGGTCGCCAAGACCAAGAACAACGATCCCCTGGCCACCGAACTGGAAGTGGCCGAGAACAGCCCCGCCAGCGCCCTGCAAGGCCCGCCCAAGTTCGGTCCCAGCGCGCTCACGCCGGACGGCTATGCCGTCAACACCATGGCCCCGCCCTACTGGCCGACCTGGAGCCGCGACCGCAACAATCCGGCCTATGCCGAACCCAACCAGCCCAGCGTGCTGGTGCCGCAGACCCACGAGCATATCGGCGACAAGCTCAACAAGAAGGGCGTGGAATGGGCCTGGTATGCCGGCGCCTGGCAGGCTACGCTGGACGAGTTCAAGGACTCCAAGGGCATCCCCAAGATCCCCAACTTCCAGTACCACCACCAGCCCTTCAACTACTTCAAGGCCCTGGGACCGGAAAATCCGGCCGAGCGCAACAAGCGCCTGCGTGATGGCGGCCTGGGCGACGAGTCGCGCACCAACCGCTTCCTGGCCGATGTCGAGGCTGGCCGCCTGCCGCCGGTGACCTTCTACAAGCCGCAGGGCAACCTCAACCTGCACGCCGGTTATGCGGACGTGGCCTCGGGTGACCGTCACATCGCCCACATCGTCAAGAGCCTGCAAGCCAGCCCGCAGTGGCAGAACATGGTGGTGGTGATCACCTTCGACGAGAACGGCGGCTGGTGGGACCACGTGGCGCCGCCCAAGGGCGACCGCTGGGGTCCGGGTACGCGCGTGCCGGCATTGGTGGTCTCGCCCTTCGCCCGCAAGGGCGTGGTTGACCATACCATCTACGACACCGCCTCCATCCTGCGCCTGATCACCCGCACCTTCGACCTGGAAAAACTCGATGGCCTCAAGGAGCGCGACAGCGCCATGATCGCGCGTGGCCAGCAACCCATGGGCGACCTGACCAACGCCTTGCAGTTCAAGGCCTGATCCGACTCGTCGCTGCACAAGAAAAAACGCCGTCGCGGTTGAGCCGCGACGGCGTTTTTCATTTCGGCCCCGAGGCCTGGCCCGCCGTCAGGCCAGCCAGGGCGGCGCGGTCTCGCGCAAGTTGAGCTTACGGGGGATCAGCTTGAGGTCGAGGAAGGCGTCGGCGATCTGCTGCTGCTCCTCCAGGATCGCCTGGGTGATCGGCAGGGTGCCATAGGAATACCGCCGCACCACCACGTCCAGCACGCTCCTGGGCAGGCCCAGGATATTGGCCAGCTCGGCGGCGTAGTCGTCGGGCCGGGACTTGGCGAATTCGTCGACCCGCCCCAGTTCCTCCAGGGCGATCTTGATGAGGTCGGCGTTCTCGCGGGCATAGTCGCGGGTGGAAAAATAATAGGCGCGGTTCTTCACTACCCCATCGGCGTCGGCCAGGATGCGCGCCTTCAGGGTCTGCTGGGCCGCTGCCAGGTAGGGTTCCCAGATGGCCCAGGCGTCGACCGAGCCACGTTCGAAGGCCGCGCGCGCATCAGCCGGGGCCAGCCACACCGGTGTGACATCGCCATAGGCCAGGCCGTGCTTTTCCAGCAGCTTGACCAGGAAGTAATGCACATTGGAACCCTTGTTGAGGGCGATGCGCTTGCCCTTGAGCTGCGCCGGCCGGCTGATCCCGGACTCGTCCCTGACCAGCACCGCCTCCACATTCGGACGTGGCACCGTCGCCCCCACATACACCAGCGGCGTGCCGGCGGCCTGGGCAAAGATCGGCGGGGCCTCGCCGACATCGCCGAAGTCGATGGAGCCGGCACCCAAGGCCTCCAGCTGTACCGGACCGGCACTGAACTCCACCCATTTCACGCTCGCCCCCAGCGGTGCCAGGCGCTGCTCCAGCGTCCCCTGGGCGCGGATGATGCTCAGCGCACCCTTCTGGTAACCGATGCGCA
>JAFAMT010000348.1 GCA_019233085.1 Herbaspirillum sp. | reverse complement strand
CCCAGGCCGGTGCTGCCATCGTCGCCGGTGCGGGTGGCGATCCTGGAAAGTCGGTGTCCCATCTTTGCTCCTTGTTGAACTGCGCGAGCTTAAACGGGAAGGGCGGGCAGGGCAACTCGTGCAAGCCTGGAGCGGCGACCGGCCATCATGTGTAAATTATTCACTTGCATCGCCGCCACGCTATGGACGGTATGGGAGATTGGGCCAACCACTTCGCCGCAAGAGAGTAAAATTCACCGCTTGGATCAGTGGTCAGTCCACTGGAACGGTGGGGCCTGCCGCTCCACTGCCTGCCGATGACCTGCGATGACCAGCATTGCGTCCCATCCCACAAGACAGAGAACAGGGATGCGAGAACCTACGGAGACCTGAGAGAACAGCATGAATCACCTAGTTGATGCCCGGAAACTGAAACGCCCCGTCCCCCAAGCCCTGCTCGACGAACTGCAAGCCCTGTTCGGCGATCGCTTCTCGACCTCGCTGGCCATGCGCGAGCATCACGGCCGCGACGAATCCTCGTATGACCCGATGCTGCCCGATGCGGTGGTCTTCGCCCACAGCACCGAGGAAGTCGCCGCCTTCGTCCAGGCCTGTAGCCGCTATGACACGCCCATCATCCCCTACGGCACCGGCACCTCGCTGGAAGGCCATGTGCTGGCCCTGCAGGGCGGCGTGACGGTGGACCTGTCGCAGATGAACCAGGTACTGGCCGTGAACGCCGAAGACCTGACCGCCACCGTCCAGGCCGGCGTGACCCGCAAGCAGCTGAACCTGGAGATCAAGGACACGGGCCTGTTCTTCCCCATCGACCCGGGCGCCGATGCCTCGCTGGGCGGCATGGCCTCGACCCGTGCCTCCGGCACCAATGCCGTGCGCTACGGCACGATGAAGGAAAACACCCTGACCCTGACGGTGGTCACCGCCGAGGGCAAGATCATCAAGACCGGTACCCGCGCCAAGAAATCCTCGGCCGGCTACGACCTGACCCGCGTCTACGTGGGCAGCGAAGGCACCCTAGGCATCATCACCGAAGTGACCGTGCGCCTCTATCCGCAACCCGAGGCGATCTCGGCGGCGATCTGCTCCTTCCCCAGCGTGGCCGATGCGGTCAACACCGTCATCCAGACCATCCAGATGGGCGTGCCGCTGGCGCGCGTGGAGCTGCTCGATGAAAACGGCGTGCGTGCCATCAACGCGCACGACAAGCTGACCCTGCCGGTCAATCCGCTGCTGCTGTTCGAATTCCACGGCAGCGAGAACGGCGTCAAGGAACAGGCCGAACTGGTACAGGACATCGCCAACGAAAACCACGCCCTGGGCTTCGAATGGGCCACCCGCCCGGAAGACCGCACCCGCCTGTGGACCGCCCGTCACAACGCCTATTTCGCGCTGCTGCAACTGCGCCCGGGGGCGCGCGCCATCTCCACCGATTGCTGCGTGCCGATCTCGCGCCTGGCCGAGTGCGTGCTGGCCACCAAGGCCGATTGCGAAGAGCAGGGCCTGATCCACGCCATCATCGGTCACGTCGGCGATGGCAATTTCCACGTGCAGATGATGGTCGATCCCCATGATCCGGCCGACATCGCCCGTGCCGAAGGCGTCAATGCCCGCATGGTGGCACGCGCCCTGGCCATGGATGGCACCTGCACCGGCGAGCATGGCGTAGGCCTGCACAAGATGGACTTCCTGGTCCAGGAGCATGGCGAGGGCGCCATCGCCGTCATGCGCGCCATCAAGCATGCCCTTGATCCCAAGAACATCATGAACCCGGGCAAGATCCTGCGCTGGGAACAGTAAGCCTTGGATCAAGCATCTTGCTTGCCGTTGACTTCATCGGCCGGCCGTTCGCACTGAGTAGCGGCATTGCCGCGTATCGAAGGGGCGCCGTCAGTACGTCTTCGATACGACCCAGAGGGCCTGCTCAGTGCGAACGGTAGTTTTTTGATGTTGACGACAGTAGCGCAGTTTTGTCGGCGCTGATTTGTTGGTTTTCAGCAGTTTGTTAGTTGAACAAAGAGCAGGGCGTCATTGCATGCCCTTCGCTAAAGCAGCAGGAATCCACCACCCATGGCCACCCGCCTACCGCCCGTCCATGCCTTGTCCGCCTTCGAAGCGGCGGCGCGTCACAACTCCTTCGCCATCGCCGCCGAGGAGCTTTGCATCACGCCTTCGGCGCTGTCCCACCGTATCCGTCTGCTGGAGGAATTCGTCGGCGAGCGCCTGTTCTATCGTGACGGCCGCTCCATCGGCCTGTCCGAATTCGGTCGCCGCTACCTCGATGTGGTGCGCTCGGCACTGCGCACGCTGACCGACTTCCCCATGCCGCATCGCAATGCCGCCGTGCAACCCAAGATCAAGGTGATGCTGCCGCCGACCTTCGCGCGCCACCTGTTGATGCCGCGCATCGCCGACTTCACCCAACGCCATCCCGAGATCGTGGTGGAGCTTTATCTCTCGGTACCGCTGTACGACCTGTCGCTGTCGGAAAGCGATGTCGAGATCCGTTTCGGCGCCGGCAACTATCCCAACATCGTCACCGAGAAGCTGTTCGAGGAGCCTGCCTTCGTGGTGGCCAGCCCGTCCTACCTGAAGACCCTGCCGCCGATGCGCTCGCCCGCCGACCTGCAGCAGGCAACCCTGTTGCGCTCGGCGCTGGAACCCTGGCAGCCCTGGTTCGAGGCGGCTGGCCTGAAGGATTGGGTCGAGCCGTCTGCCGGCCTGCGCGTGGACGACCTGGGCCTGCTGCTGGAAGCCGTGCGCCACGGTTATGGCGTGGGGCTCACGCGCCAGCATTTCGCTGAGGAGCTGCTGGCCCGGGGCGAGATCGTCGAGCTCTTCGATGTACGCCTGCGCACGCCGCCCCACGCCTACTACGTGGTCTATGAGCGTGCCGTACGCGAGCGCCCCGAGGTCGATACCTTCATCAGCTGGATGCAGAACGCCTTCCGCCACATCTGAATCCCGCCACAGCCGAGGCCTCTGCCTGGCCCGTAGCGGCCGCCCTGAAAATAATTCACGGCGGCCGGAAATTCTTTTCAGTGGGGCAGCGGGCAATATCGCCCCGTGCGGCGGGACAAAATTCGTTACACTTGTCGGACTGAAAAAGCCCGACCCATGCGGGCCGACAACAAACGAGACAGCGTGCGCCGTGCCGCCGGACGCAAAGAGGGACGTCCACACCCGCACGCCTGACCAGCCCAACGCCGAGGTCCAGCATGAATGCTCCTGCCCAACCGTCTTTCGCGCCGGCCCGCCAGCGTGAAGTCGTCGATGCCCTGCGCCGGGCCGTGCCCGCGCATTGCGTGCTCTTCGACGAGGAAGACACCCGCCCCTACGAATGCGACGGCCTGGCCGCCTACCGGCAATTGCCGATGGTGGTGGTGCTGCCCGAGAACGAGGCGCAGGTGGTCGCCATCATGAAGGCCTGCCATGCACTGGGTGTGCAGATCGTGCCGCGCGGCGCCGGCACCGGCCTCTCCGGCGGCGCCATGCCCATTGCCGATGGCGTGGTGCTCTCCACCGCCAAGTTCAACCAGATCCTCAAGATGGACAAATACTCGCGCACCGCCGTGGTCCAGCCCGGCGTGCGCAACCTGGCCATCTCGGAAGCGGCCGCGCCCCATGGCCTGTACTACGCGCCGGACCCGTCCTCGCAGATCGCCTGCACCATCGGCGGCAACGTCGCCGAGAACTCCGGTGGCGTGCATTGCCTCAAGTACGGCCTGACGGTCCATAACGTGCTGCGCGTGCGCATGGTCACCAGCGAGGGCGAGGTGGTGGAGCTGGGCAGCGGCGCGCTGGATGCGCCAGGCCTGGACCTGCTGGCCGTCTTCATCGGCTCCGAGGGCATGCTCGGCGTGGTCACCGAGGTGACCGTCAAGCTCGTGCCCAAGCCACAGGCCGCGCGGGTGATCATGGCGTCCTTCGACGATGTCGTGAAGGGCGGCAATGCGGTGGCCAACGTGATCGCCGCCGGCATCATCCCGGCCGGCCTGGAGATGATGGACAAGACCAGCTCGCGCATGGTCGAACCCTTCGTGAAGGCCGGCTACGACATCGATGCAGAAGCCATCCTGCTGTGCGAATCCGACGGCACCGTCGAAGAGGTGGAAGAAGAAATCGGCCGCATGACCGATGTCCTCAACGCCAGCGGCGCCACGGCGATCGCCTGTTCGCAGTCCGAGGCCGAACGCCTGCGCTTCTGGTCCGGCCGCAAGAACGCCTTCCCGGCCGCCGGCCGCATCTCGCCCGACTACTACTGCATGGATGGCACCATCCCGCGCAAGAACCTGGCGCAGGTGCTGCTGGGGATCGCCGAGATGGAAAAGAAATACGGCCTGCGCTGTGCCAACGTCTTCCATGCCGGCGACGGCAACCTGCACCCGCTGATCCTCTTCGATGCCAACATCGCCGACGAATTCCACCGCGCCGAACTGTTCGGCGCCGAGATCCTGGAGCTGTGCGTGGAAGTGGGCGGCACCATCACCGGCGAGCACGGCGTGGGCATCGAGAAGATCAACTCGATGTGCGTGCAGTTCTCCCCGGCCGAGCGCGAGACCTTCTTCAAGCTGAAACGCGCCTTCGATACCGCCTTCCTGCTCAACCCCGACAAGGCCATTCCCACCCTGCACCGCTGTGCCGAGTACGGCAAGATGCACGTGCAGCGTGGCCAGATGCGCTTCCCCGATCTGCCGAGATTCTGATCATGCAAGACCACGCCCAACAACAGGACATGAGCGCCGTGCTGGCCTCCTTCCGCGACCGCATCCTGCAAGGCCGACCGCTACAGATCCGCGGCGCCGGTACCAAGGACTGGTATGGCCAGACGCCGCGCGGCGAAGTGCTCGATACCCGCGCCTACCGCGGCATCGTCGACTATGAACCGACCGAGCTGGTCATCACCGCCCGCTGCGGCACGCCACTTTCCGAGATCGACGCCGCCCTGGCCGAACACAACCAGATGCTGGCCTGGGAGCCGCCGCGCTTTGGCGGTGCCGCCACCGTCGGTGGCATGGTGGCCGCCGGCCTGTCCGGCCCGGCGCGCGCCAGTGCCGGCGCGGTGCGCGACTTCGTGCTGGGAGCGGTGCTGATGGACGCCCAGGGCGAGGAACTGCATTTCGGCGGACAGGTGATGAAGAACGTCGCCGGCTACGATATCTCGCGCCTGCTGGCCGGCTCACTGGGGACCCTGGGGTTGATCCTGCAGGTGTCGCTGAAGGTCTTGCCGCGTCCCTTTGCCAGCAGCAC
>JAFAMT010000335.1 GCA_019233085.1 Herbaspirillum sp. | reverse complement strand
ATAGTGGAGAAACTCCGTGAACGCCCGACTGCTTGATATCCTGGTCTGCCCCATCTGCAAGGGTCCGCTGGACTATGACAAGAAAGCCCAGGAACTGATCTGCAAGGCAGACAAACTGGCCTATCCCATCCGCGATGGCATCCCCATCATGTGGGCCGACGAGGCGCGCGAGCTGCACGCCGATCCGGCTGCACCGGCGGCCTGATCCGCTTGTCCTGCCTGACCTGGCTGTCCTGCCCCTGACCTTACTGTTGCGCTTGCATCCATGACCTTCACCGTCATCATCCCCGCGCGCCTGGCGTCCACGCGCCTGCCCAACAAGCCCCTGGCCGATCTCGGCGGCAAGCCCATGATCGTGCGCGTGGCCGAGCGTGCCGCCCTCTCGGGGGCCGCACGCGTCATCGTGGCCACCGACCACCACGACATCCATGCCGCCTGCCAGCAGCATGGCGTGGAGGTGGCCATGACGCGCGCCGACCATCCCTCGGGTACCGATCGCATCGCCGAAGTCGCCGCCTCGCTGGACCTGGCCGATGATGCCGTGGTGGTCAACGTGCAGGGGGACGAGCCGCTGATCGATCCTGGCCTGATCGCCGCGACCGCTGCGCACATCAAGGCCGGCGTGCCGATGGCCACTGCCGCCCATGCCATCGAGAGCGCCGCCGACGCCTTCAATCCCAATGTGGTCAAGGTAGTGCTCAACAAGGAGGGCTGCGCGATGTACTTCTCGCGCGCCACCATCCCCTGGCACCGCGATGCCTTCGCGCAGACGCGCGAGGTGCTGCCCGATGCGCACGGCCCTGACCATGCCAATGAATACGTGCCGTTGCGCCATATCGGCCTGTACGCCTACAGCAACCGCTTCCTGCAGCTCTATCCGACGCTGGCGCCCTCACCGATTGAGCGCATCGAGGCGCTGGAGCAGTTGCGGGTGCTCTGGCATGGCCATGCCATCGCCGTGCATGTGACCTCGCTGCTGCCCGAAGCCGGGGTCGATACCCCGGAGGATCTGTTGCGCGTGCGCAAGCATTTCGAGGCGCCGCCGGACAGTCCCCTGGTCAAGACCATCTCCTCTCTCTGAGGGCCTGCTTGCTGGCTGCATGATCCTGCGCAAAGTGTGTGACAGCAGCCTGCTGTAAGTTTTATGTCAATCTTGCACGACACAATCAGGCATCGGAGACTGCTTAAAAATCAGGCGTTTGTCATGGTTCGGTAAGATTTTGTGGTAAGTTTCGTCCCAGAGCTGACGCAAACGGAGCGCAAACAAGCTGCATAACCGTCCAGATGGCAGGCATCCTCTGCCATCACGTCACACAAGAATTCAAGCATTCATATTTCAGAAACCTCAATTTAGGAAACGACATGCGCCTCATCCTTCTAGGAGCGCCTGGTGCCGGTAAAGGCACGCAAGCCACTTTTATCAAGGAAAAATTCAACATTCCGCAAATCTCCACCGGCGACATGCTGCGCGCTGCCGTGGCTGCGGGGTCTGAACTGGGCATCGCCGCCAAGAAGGTGATGGACGCAGGCGGACTGGTTTCTGACGACATCATCATCGGCCTGGTCAAGGACCGTCTGCAACAGCCTGACTGTGCCAACGGCTACCTCTTCGACGGCTTCCCGCGGACCACCCGCCAGGCTGACGCCATGAAGGAAGCCGGCGTGGCCATCGACTACGTGCTGGAAATCGACGTGCCCGACAGCGCCATCGTCGAGCGCATGAGCGGCCGCCGCGTGCACCCGGGTTCGGGCCGCAGCTATCACGTCAAGTTCAACCCGCCCAAGGTCGAGGGCAAGGATGACATCACCGGCGAAGCGCTGATCCAGCGCGACGACGACAAGGAAGAAACGGTCTTGAAGCGCCTGTCGGTCTACCATGACCAGACCGAAGTCCTGCTGGGCTACTACGGCAAGTGGGCCGAATCGGGCCAGCCGGGTGCGCCTAAGTATCGCAAGATCGCCGGCGTGGGTCCGGTCGAGGAAATCAGGGATCGTGCATTTGCCGCCCTGGCGGAGTAAAGTAAAGCGGACCTCGGTCCGCTTTTTTATTATTCTTTTGAACGGCAGCACAGCGGGCGGATCGGCAGAAAACTAACAAAACAGCAGTGATCGCCGGCGCCGCCCGCACGAGGGGGCGCCAGCGGCAGCCCCGGTAGGCACAACAATTCCAATAAAAAGGGCGACGTAACTTGGCAGGCGCAGTATCGGCGGCGGCGCGTGGACAGCATGGTCCGGGCGAGGCGGCGGATGTTCGTGATTGTTGATGAGTCGTGATAAAAAAGGAGATAAAGATGGCACTTGCCTTATGGTTCGCCATGGCCTGCGGCGTCGTCGCGGTGATCTATGGACTCGTATCACGGAGCTGGATTCTCAAGCAGGACCCCGGCAACGCCCGCATGCAGGAAATCGCGCTGGCCATCCAGCAAGGGGCGGCAGCCTACCTGGCGCGCCAGTACCGCACCATCGCCATGGTCGGGGTGGTGCTGCTGATC
Source organism: Herbaspirillum sp. (assembly GCA_019233085.1). Classification (GTDB taxonomy): domain Bacteria; phylum Pseudomonadota; class Gammaproteobacteria; order Burkholderiales; family Burkholderiaceae_D; genus Herbaspirillum. The sequence goes on along the minus strand of JAFAMT010000335.1, from coordinate 5,139 downwards.
GTCATCGCCCTCATTCCTGGACTGGGCTGGCTCACTGCGCTCGGCTTCCTTCTCGGGGCGGTGCTGTCGGGGGCCTGCGGCTTCATCGGCATGAATGTCTCGGTACGTGCCAACGTGCGTACTGCCCAGGCTGCCACGCGGGGCATGAACGAGGCGCTGGGCGTGGCCTTCCGGGGCGGGGCCATCACCGGCATGCTGGTGGTGGGGCTGGGCCTGCTGGGGGTGACGTTGTTCTTCTGGGCCCTGTTCGTCTACGGCCAGGGACGCGCGGCCAGCCTGCATGACGCCATCCAGCCGCTGATCGGCCTGGCCTTCGGCGCTTCGCTGATCTCGATCTTCGCGCGCCTGGGCGGGGGCATCTTCACCAAGGGTGCGGACGTCGGCGCCGACCTGGTGGGCAAGGTCGAGGCCGGCATCCCCGAGGACGATCCGCGCAATCCGGCGGTGATCGCCGATAACGTCGGCGACAACGTGGGTGACTGCGCCGGCATGGCGGCCGACCTGTTCGAGACCTATGTGGTCACGCTGGTGGCGACGATGCTGCTGGGCAGCCTCATGTTGAAGGGCATGGAGACCCTGGCGGTGATCTATCCGCTGGCGCTGGGCGGGGTGTCGATCCTGGCCTCCATCGTCGGTTGCTCCATGGTCAAGGCGCAGCCGGGCAAGAAGATCATGTCGGCGCTCTACACCGGCTTGTGGTGGTCGGCGGCGCTGTCGCTGGTGGGCTTTGCCGTGGTCACCTGGCTGCTGCTGCCGCCCGAGTTGCGGGTGCCGCTGATGGGGGCGGCGGTGGTGGGCATCGCCCTGACCGGTTTGATGGTCTACATCACCGAGTACTACACCGGCACCGACTTCAAGCCGGTGCGGCATATCGCCCAAGCCTCCACCACCGGGCATGGCACCAACATCATCGCCGGGCTGGGCGTATCGATGAAGTCCACCGCCTATCCGGTGCTGGCGGTGTGCGCGGCGATCCTGCTGTCGTACTGGCTGGCGGGGCTGTATGGCATTGCCATCGCGGCCACGGCCATGCTGTCCATGGCCGGTATCGTGGTCGCGCTTGATGCCTATGGCCCCATCACCGACAATGCCGGCGGCATCGCCGAGATGTCCGGCCTGCCGGATTCGGTACGCGCCATCACCGATCCGCTCGATGCCGTGGGCAACACCACCAAGGCCGTCACCAAGGGCTATGCAATCGGCTCGGCCGGGCTGGCGGCGCTGGTGCTCTTTGCCGACTACACCCATGCACTGGAATCGGTGGGCAAGAGCGCCAGCTTCGACCTCTCCAGCCCGGCGGTGATCATTGGTCTGTTCATCGGCGGCCTGATCCCCTACCTGTTCGGCGCCATGGCGATGGAAGCGGTGGGCCGCGCGGCCGGGGCGGTGGTGGTCGAGGTACGACGCCAGTTCAGCGAGATCAAGGGCATCATGGATGGCAGCGGCCGGCCCGAGTATGACCGCGCGGTCGACATGCTGACTTCCTCGGCCATCCGCGAGATGATCCTGCCTTCGCTCTTGCCGGTGATCGTGCCCATCCTGGTCGGCCTGCTGCTGGGGCCCTCGGCCCTGGGTGGGCTGCTCATGGGCACCATCGTCACGGGGCTGTTCGTGGCGATCTCGATGACCACCGGCGGCGGTGCCTGGGACAACGCCAAGAAATACATCGAGGATGGCCATCACGGCGGCAAGGGCTCGGATGCGCACAAGGCCGCCGTCACCGGCGACACCGTGGGCGATCCCTACAAGGACACGGCGGGCCCGGCCGTCAATCCGCTCATCAAGATCATCAACATCGTGGCGCTGCTGCTGGTGCCGCTGTTGCCGGCCATGCCCAACTGATCCGGACCCGTGCGTTTGGTCGCCGCGCTGGCTATCGCCGGCGCGGCGCCGCGTGGGTGCTTGCAGTGGGGCATATGCGGTCCAAATGAGCGGCATTTACCCGCCAATTCTCTTGTCCACCGGTGTGGCGCTGCTGCTAAGCTGGTGCCATGGAGACAACAGAACACAAGACAGGATTGATCCTGACCGGAGGTGGTGCGCGGGCGGCTTACCAGGTCGGCGTGCTCAACGCCATTTCCCTGATCCTGCTCGAAGCCGGCTGGCCGGTGCACAGCAATCCCTTTCCCATCGTCTGCGGCACTTCGGCTGGTGCCATCAACGGCACGGCGCTGGCTTGCCGTGCCGATGACTTCGGCGAGGCGGTACGCGAGCTCATGGCGGTATGGAGCAATTTCCGTGTCGAGCAGGTCTATCGTGCCGATTCGCTGGGCGTGCTGCGTACCGGGGCGCGCTGGCTGTCGCTGTTTTCCTTCGGCTGGCTGTTACGCAAGTGGCACGCCAACCCGCCGCAGTCGCTGCTGGACAACACCCCGCTGGTGGGCATGTTGCACCGCCTGCTGGACCTGCCGCGCCTGGATGCGGCACTGGCCGAGGGCCAGTTGCATGCGCTGGCCGTGACGGCGTCCTCCTATACCAGCGGCCAGCACATCACCTTCTACCAGTGCGCCGACCAGATCGAACCCTGGCGCCGCACGCAGCGCCTGGCCATCCATGACCAGATCGGCATCGACCACTTGCTGGCCTCATCGGCCATTCCCTTCATCTTCCCGGCCATCCCGGTCTATGTCGATGGCCGCTGCGAATACTGTGGCGATGGTTCCATGCGCCAGATCGCGCCCATTTCGCCGGCCATCCACCTGGGCGCGACCAAGGTGTTGGTGATCGGCGCCGGCCGCATCGGCGAGAAGGGCGAGGAAGCGCCGAGCAGCACTCCGCACTATCCCAGCCTGGCACAGGTGGCCGGGCATGCCATGTCAGGGATCTTCCTCGATGGCCTGGCGGCCGACATCGAGCGCATCAACCGGGTCAACCAGACCCTCTCGGTGTTGAACGAGGAGCAGCGCAAGTACACGCCTCTCAAACCGATCCGTACCCTGGTGATTTCGCCGTCCCAGCGCATCGACAGCATCGCCAGCCGCCACGTGGGCAGCCTGCCGCGCCCCATCCGCACCATGCTGGGCGGCATCGGCGCCACCGAGGTGCGCGGCTCGGCGCTGGCGTCCTACCTGCTGTTCGAGCGGGGCTTCACGCGCGAACTCATTGCCCTCGGGGAAAGCGATACCTATGCCAAGCGCGAGGAAGTGCTGGCCTTTTTTGAACCCGATACGGCCCAGGTGCTCCAAGCCTCTGCCTGATTTGCTGCCGGTCAAGCCAAACGGGCGTCGTGGTTGCCTAGCCGAAAGCAACGCGTTAATCTACGTGATGCTGTCGCTTTCTATTGACAAAATTGCAATTCCCGGGATGCAAATGCGAGTCCGATTCATTTCCTCGATATTCACCAGATTCTGGCTGGTCCTGCTGACGGCGCTGATGCTGTCGGCGCCGGCCCACGCGCGCGACGCGGCACCGGGCGGCTTGCCCGAGGTCAACCTTGACCAGTTGCCGCGCGAAGCCCAGCAGACCATGGCACTGATTCGCCAGGGCGGGCCTTTCCCGTATGACAAGGATGGCGTCGTATTCGGCAATTATGAAGGGGTTTTGCCCCGGCAAAAGCGCGGGTATTATCACGAGTTCACGGTCAAGACCCCGCGCGCGCGCAACCGGGGCGCCCGCCGGATCATTAGCGGAGGGGACCCCCGAACCTCCGGCGAATACTATTACACGAGCGACCATTACAAGACGTTTCGCCGCATCCGGGATTGATCATCGAGGTCAGGCCGGGGCAGGCTAGCCTCGCCCGGCACGCAGGTCCAAGCAGGTCAGCCAGTTTAACTACGACAGCCACGACAGCCACACAGCCCCGCCTATGGATACTGAAGGGAGAATGAGTTTGTTTAAAACGGTGCCGCCCAATATCGTGCAGTCCATCCGCGCCTTTCGCGTGGCCGATCTGCAGCAGGAGGCCGCTCGTCTGCATCAGCATTTTCTCTATGCCTATTGCGCCGAGGCCGTGACCAAGCAGCAGGTGTTGACGACGATTGCCACCGCTTTCCATTTTCCCCGGCATTTCGGCAAGAACTTCGACGCCCTGGCCGATTGCCTCACCGACCTGACCCACAAGGCGGGCAAGCAGACCGGTTTCGTCGTGGTGCTGGAACAGCTGCCCAATACCCAGAAATTCGACAAGGAAGCCCGCGAGACCCTGCTGGACGTGTTCCGCGATGCCGCCGATTACTGGGCGGAAAAAAAGGTACCGTTCCGGGTGTTCTATTCCTTCCAGTAAATTCCAGGACACGCATTTTAGCCACGCCCGGCGTTGCACATCGTGAAAATCGGCGGCGAGCGGGCCGCCAGCAGGTACAATGCGCACACCATGAGAAGCATTGTCATCCTGATTTCCGGACGGGGCAGCAATATGGAAGCCATCGTCCGCGCCGCGCAGGCCCAGCGGTGGCCTGCCAGAATCGCCGCCGTCATCAGCAACCGCGCTGACGCCAGCGGACTGGAGTTCGCCGCCAGCAACGGCATCGCCACAGCAGTCATTTCCAACCGGGACTATCCCACGCGCGACCAGTTCGATGCCGCCCTGCGCGAGAAGATCGACACCTTCGCGCCGGACCTGGTGGTCCTGGCCGGTTTCATGCGGATCCTGACCGCGCCCTTCGTGGAGCACTACCAGGGCCGCATGCTCAACATCCATCCGTCGCTGCTGCCCAGTTTCCCTGGCCTGGCGACGCACCGACAGGCCCTGGCCGCCGGCGTGAAGCTGCATGGTGCCACCGTGCACTTCGTCACGCCCGACCTGGACCACGGGCCTATCGTGGCCCAGGCAGCCGTGCCGGTGCAAGAGGACGATAGCGAGGAGACCCTGGCCGAGCGTGTGCTGGAACAGGAGCATGTGATCTACCCGCGCGCCGTGCGCTGGTTCATCGATGGCCGGCTGAGGCTGGACGGCGCCCGCGTGCGCCTGTCGGACTGAACCTGCGCAGGCGCCCGGATGTGGCGCACCCGGCACCCCGGCACCCACTTATTTCTTGAATCTGAAGGACCTAGCATGAGATTGCCTCCCGCGATCATTCCCCATACCGAAGAACTGCTGCGCGAAGTCTTGCGTTTCACCGGCCCGGCCGATGTGACGCTGTCGCGTCACTTCCGCGACAACCCCAAGCTGGGCAGCCGCGAGCGCGGCGTGATCGC
>JAFAMT010000258.1 GCA_019233085.1 Herbaspirillum sp. | reverse complement strand
GCGTACGGTTCATCGCATCGGCATGCTCGAAGGGACCGATGCGCACGCGATAGAGCACGCCGCTGTCGGCGGTGCGTTCGGTCACCTTGGCTTCGAAGCCCAGCAGGGCCAGCTTGGCGCGGGCGCTGTCGGCATCGGCCTGGTCACGGAAGGCGCCGGTCTGCAGGAAGTAGGTCCACTTGTCATCGGCGGCATCGCTCTTGGAAGAGGACGAGGACGAGGAAGAGGAAGACGACGCCGATGGCTTGGCATCTGCCTGCTTGCTCTCCTGCTGCTTGGCCGGTGCGGCTGGGGCCGGCGTCGGCGCAGGTGCTGCCACCGGCGGCGTGGCCGGCTGGGCGGCGGCGGTATTGGGCGGCACCGGTGTCTGCGACTGTTGCTGGTCGCGCGCGGCCTCACGGGCGATATCGCGATTGCCGTAGAGAGGGCGGTTGGGATCAGCCGCCTGGGCCGGCGTCGGATCGGTGCGTTCAGGGCGCACCACCTTGTTGACGAAGGGGATGGGCGACTTGGTGATCATCAGCGCCACACCCACGGCAATCCCCAGGCCGACGATCAAACCCAGGATCAGGCCGAGCAGCGTACCGCCGGCCTGCTTGTGATATTTCGCGTTCAACGGTTTCACGTTTCTCTTGTCTAGGAGCTTGTTTTACATTCTGGCGGGGGCCGATACACCCAGCAGCGCCAGGCCGTTGCGCAGCACCTGGCGGGTGGCGGACAACAGTGCCAGGCGTGCGGACCTGGTTGGGACATCGTCCACCAGCACGCGTTCCGCATTGTAGTAGCTATGCAGTTCGCCTGCCAGATCGCGCAGGTAGAAGGCGACCTGGTGCGGGCCCAGCTCCTGCAGGGCATGTGCCAGCATCTCCGGATACTCGGCCAGCTTGGCCAGCAGCGTGGCTTCGCGCGGTGCGGTCAGGGGCGAGAGATCGGTGACGGACTTGAGCTCATCCTCGTTACCGCCCCACTTGGCCAGCACGGTGCAGATGCGGGCATGCGCGTATTGCACGTAGTAGACCGGGTTTTCGTCGGACTGCGCCAGCGCCAGGTCGACGTCGAACACGAATTCGGTATCGGCCTTGCGCGAGATGAGGAAGAAGCGCACCGCATCGCGGCCACGGGTGAGGTCACGTTCCTGGCCTTCGACGGTCTCGCCGGCCGACCATTCGATCAGGTCGCGCAGCGTGACGTAGGAACCGGCACGCTTGGAGATCTTGACCTCTTCGCCATTGCGCATGACGGTGACCATCTTGTGCAGCACGTAGTCGGGATAGCCTTGCGGGATGCCCACGCCGGCGGCCTGCAGGCCAGCGCGCACGCGGGCGATGGTGCCGTGGTGGTCGCTGCCTTGGATGTTGATGACCTTGCCATAGCCACGCTGCCACTTGTTGATGTGGTAGGCGACGTCGGGCACGAAGTAGGTATAGGTGCCGTCGGTCTTCTTCATGACGCGATCCTTGTCGTCGCCATAGTCGGTGGTGCGCAGCCACAGCGCGCCATCCTGCTCGTAGGTCTTGCCGGCCGCCACCAGCGCCTCCACGGCGGCAGCCACCTTGCCGTCGGCGTAGAGCGAGGACTCCAGGTAGTAGTTGTCGAACTTCACGCCGAAGGCCTGCAGGTCCAGGTCCTGCTCGTGGCGCAGATAGGCCACGGCGAAGCGGCGGATCGAATCGATGTCCTCGACATCGCCGCTGCCGGTGGCCGGTTCGCCATCGGTGGCGGCGACGGTCTTCTTGTCCAGGAAGTCGCGTGCGATGTCGGCGATGTAGTCGCCGTTGTAGGCCGACTCGGGCCACTGCGCATCACCCGGCTTGAAGCCACGTGCACGGGCCTGCACGGAGGTGGCCAGCGTGGCGATCTGCACGCCGGCGTCGTTGTAGTAGAACTCGCGCAGCACGTCGTAGCCCTGCACTTCCAGCAGCGACGACAGCGCATCGCCCAGTGCGCCCTGGCGGCCGTGGCCCACGTGCAGCGGCCCGGTCGGGTTGGCCGAGACGAACTCGACCAGCACCTTCTTGCCAGTGCCGGCAGTGCCGCGGCCGAAATCGTCACCCTGCTCATGGATCGCCTTGACCACCGCCTGCTTGGCTGCTGCCGCCACGCGCAGGTTGATGAAGCCGGGACCGGCGATCTCGACCGATTCCACCAGACCTTCACGGGCCGGATCGGCCATGACGGCGGCGACGATGGCTTGCGCCAGTTCACGCGGATTCTTCTTCAGCGGCTTGGCCAGCTGCATGGCCACGTTGCAGGCGATATCGCCGTGCGTGGCATCGCGCGGGCGCTCCAGCGTGATGGTCGGCGTCAGGTCGGTGCCGGCCAAAAGCGGCTGCAATGCGGACGAGAACAGGTCGGAGATGCGTTGTTTCTGTTGTGCGAGCATGGGAATGAGGGGTAAAGCGGAAGCGGCCGTGGCGCCGGACTTGCTCATCGTGCGCCGCGCGGAGGAATCGCTTGAAATTGGTTGAGCAGCCGAGATTATACCGGCTTGCCGACCTGCTTTGCGCCTCCGGAGATGGCCGGGACCGCCTTTTTGCCCGATCTTGCCCGAACTTCCTGTTCCTTTACCTGCTGCCTTTACCGGCTTGCATCAACCCGCAGCGGCGGGTGTCTGTCCGGCATCGCTCCAGGCACGCCAGTAAAGATGCATGATTCGCAACATCCGGCCGGCGAACAGCCCGGCAAAGGCGCCATACACCAGCGCCAGCGGCAGCGTGAGCCAGGCCTGGGCGGACAGCGCCGGATGCAACGCCAGCGCAACCGCCGCGCTGTACTTGACCACAAAGATGCTGACGGTCAGCAACAACGGTTGCCAGCTGCCGGGCAAGACCAGGCGTTGACTTGCGCCGTCGACACTGATGCGCCGGGCAGCCTGGCCATGAAAGCCCATCCATGCGGCGACCACCAGCGCCAGCGCGCCCAGCCCGGAAGCCAGCGCATGGGTCGTCAGGCCCTGCAGCAAGCCGGTCACCGACAAGGCGCACATCGCCAGCGGCAACAGCAGGGCGCGCCACAGAGCGCTTTCACGGGTGCGCGTGGCCTGCAGACCACGATAGAGCAGGAAGGCCAGCAATAGCCAGACCCAGGTGGGGGTGTGGGAAACAATGGCGAGGATCATGAGCGACTCCGCGAGTGACAGATGACATGGGGAAATGAACAGGCGCCAAGATAGCGCGCCCTCCCGACCTCGCCCAGCAAGATGCGACGAAACGCCGCCTCAATGGCGCCAGCGGCTCAGATGTCGACCGGATCGACTTCCAGCGACCAGCGCGCGCGCGTCTTCACCTGCCGCAACAGCGCCAGCCATTGCTTGAGGAAAGCCTGCAAGGCCGGCCGCGACGCACACTCCAGCAGCAACTGGGCGCGTTCCACATTGGCCACCCGCATCATGGTCATGGGGATGGGCTCGTTGATGATGATGGCGGGGTCTTCCAGCAGCGTCGACGCATCCTTCAGGAAAGTCATGGCCAGCTCCAGCTCGCGCGCCTCGGCGCGCAGCAGCGCCTGGTACATGAAGGGCGGGAAGCAGGCCTGGCGGCGCTCCTCCAGCAGGGTGCCGGCAAAGCCGTCGTAGTCGTGGCGCATCACCGCCTGGTACAGCGGATGGTGCGGATAACGGGTCTGGATCAGCACCTCGCCCGAGCTGCCGTCAGCGGACAGCCCGGCCCGGCCGGCCCGGCCGGCCACCTGCATCAGCTGCGCGAACAGGCGCTCACTAGCGCGGTAGTCGTGCGAGAACAGCGCGGTATCGGGATTGAGCACGCCCACCAGGGTCAGCTTTTTGAAGTCATGGCCCTTGGCCACCATCTGGGTGCCGACCAGGATATCCACTTCGCCCCGGTGCACGCTGTCGAAGGCACTCTGGGCCGAGCCCTTCAGGCGGGTCGAGTCGGCATCGATGCGCAATACGCGGGCCTCCGGGAAGATCGCCTGCAGACCCTCCTCCACCCGCTGCGTGCCGCGCCCCAGGGGTTGCAGGTCGACATTGCCGCAAGTCGGGCAGGCGCGGGGGATGTGCAGTTCCAGGCTGCAATGGTGGCAGCGCAGGCGGCGTTCGGGGCGATGCACCACCATGAAGGCATCGCAGCGCATGCAGTTGCTGATCCAGCCGCAGGCATCGCAAGACAGCACCGGCGCATAGCCGCGGCGGTTCAGGAACAGCAGCGATTGCTCGCCCTGCTCCAGGCGCTTGCGCACGGCCGCGATCAGGGTCGAGGTCAGGCCATCGACGGGCTTGTCACGCTCCATGTCGATCACCTTGACGCTGGGCAGCACCGCCTGCAAGGCGGCACGCTGGCGCAGTTCGAGGCGGCGGTAGCGGCCGGCCTGGGCATGCTGCCAGGTTTCCAGGGAGGGCGTGGCCGAACCCAGCACCACCGGAATACCCAACTGGCGCGCGCGCCAGACTGCCAGGTCGCGGGCCGAATAGCGCAGGCCTTCCTGCTGCTTGTAGGAGGGATCGTGTTCCTCATCGATGACGATGAGTTGCAGCGACGGCAAGGACGACAGGATGGCCAGTCGCGTCCCCAGCACGATCTGGGCCTGGCCCAGGTGCGCGGCCAGCCAGTTGCGGGCGCGCTCGCCCTCGGCCAGGGCGCTGTGCAGCGACACGACGTTGAGGTGCGGGAAACGCGCGCGGATATTGCCTTCCAGCTGTGGCGTGAGGTTGATTTCAGGCACCAGCACCAGGATCTGTGCGCGCTCACCCCGCTCGGCCGCGCGGCGCAGGATGGCCGCAGCCGCCTGCAGGTAGACCTCGGTCTTGCCGCTGCCGGTGACGCCATACAGCAGCAGCGGCGCAAATCCCTCGGCGCTGGAGATGGCGTCGGCCGCCGCTTGCTGAGCGGCATTGAGGTCCGGTGCCGCGCCAAACTGCATGGGATCGGCGGCAGGCGCGGGAACGGCTTCGCTCTCCACTGGCGGCGTGGCAGCTTCGGCCAGCCTGGCGGCCTTGCCCCTGGAGCGCGTCTTCTTGGGCGTACTGATCTGGCCCAGTGCCTTGAGTGCCCGGTCCAGTGCTACCGTCGTCAGCGCCCGCAGGTTCTTGGGCAAGCCCGGCAGCATCACCTCGCCGAGCGGGCGCTGGTAGTAGTCGGCAGCGAAACCGCACAACGCCAGCCAGTGCGTCGACATGGGCGGCAAATGCTTGCGTACGGCGATCACATTCTTGATCTTCTGCGGGTCCAGATCGGTCTGGGCGTTCTGCCCGACCACCACGCCCACGGCCTCGCGACGGCCAAACGGGACCACCACCAGCTGACCGATGGCCGGCACCGCTTCGCCCTCTTCCTGCGCTTGCCAACGGTAGTCGAAGACGGTGTGCAGGGGTGCATCAAGGGCGACCTGAAGGATGCGTTGTTCCACGAACTTAATGTGAATCCTGATTAATCGGGCTAAGCCACGGTTTCATTGTTGATTTTCGAGCTATCCACACATGCTGTGGATAACTTTGGGGACAACTACCACTTGACATGACCATCGCTAGTCTGGTTGCGGCTTCCAGAGAATTGCCCAAATCCGGGGCAAAAAATTAATCCAATAAAATCAATGACTTGGCTTTCCAACCCAAAGTCTGGAAAATATTTTTGCTAAGAAGATTTGTGCATGAGCCTCGGCTTGCGAATGTGCATAAGTCCAAATCGCGACCCACCGGCCTGGCATTTGTCAAGTCCTGCCCAACAAATTAATCCCCCGCATTTCCGGCAGGCTAGCTGGTCACTTGTCCTACAAACTTAAAGTAAAACATCACAAAGCGTGCTAAACGGCGGTTTTGTAAACGCTTTTAAGCGTTATACACAGTGACTGTGGATAACTTTGTTGACAAGTGCATCTTGACAAGTCCCAAGACCGCGCCAGCAGCGGGTTGCCGCTTGCTCCCCAAATTATCCCCACAAAATAAATCCAAAAAAATCAAGGACTTAGAGATATGCAAGCGGCGCAAATCTTCATATGCAAATAAATTTTATTCTCAGACAGAAAAGGGGGAAGAGTGTGTATAAGTCACGTGATAGTTGCAACGGGAGTCACATTATCTCTTCCAACTGTGCAGAAGCGAACAAATAAAGACAAATACGCGCCAATTCAGGCGCGCATCGAACGGCTGATCTCATGGACCGCCTGCGCCAGCGTCGCCACTGCCTCCGGGGGGGTGTGCTGGGAGATGCCATGACCCAGGTTGAACACGTGCCCGCTGCCCACGCCAGGCTTGCCGAAGGACTCCAGCAGCTTGCGTACCTCGGTGCGGATGGCCTCGTCACCGGCGAACAGCACATTGGGGTCCAGGTTGCCTTGCAGGGCCACCTTGTCACCCACGCGGCGGCGGGCCTCGCCCAGGTTGACGGTCCAGTCCAGGCCGACGGCGTCGGCACCGATGGCAGCGATCTGCTCCAGCCAGAGGCCACCGCCCTTGGTGAAGACGATGACCGGAATGCGCTGTCCATCGCGCTCACGTTGCAGCTGGCTGACCACCTGCTCCATGTAGGCCAGGGAGAATTGCTGGTAGATGCCATCGGCCAGGGCACCGCCCCAGGTGTCGAAGATCATCACGGCCTGCGCACCGGCGGCGATCTGGGCGTTCAGGTAGGCCGCTACGGCATCGGCATTGGTCTTGAGGATGTGGTGCATCAGGTCGGGGCGGCCATAGAGCATGCTCTTGACCAGGCGGAAATCGTCCGAGCCCCCGCCCTCGACCATGTAGCAGGCCAGCGTCCAGGGGCTGCCGGAGAAGCCGATCAGCGGCACCCGGCCATCGAGTTCACGGCGGATCTGGGTCACGGCATCGAAGACATAGCTGAGCTTGCCCAGGTCCGGTGTCTGCAGCGCCTTCACGGCGGCTTCGTCACGCAAGGGACGCTGGAACTTGGGGCCTTCGCCATCGGCGAAGTACAGGCCCAGGCCCATGGCATCGGGGACGGTGAGGATGTCCGAGAACAGGATCGCGGCGTCCAGCGGATATCGCTCCAGCGGCTGCAAGGTGACCTCGGTGGCGTAATCGGGATTGGTCGCCAGGCCCATGAAGGAACCGGCGCGGGCGCGCGTGGCGCGGTATTCCGGCAGGTAGCGACCGGCCTGACGCATCAGCCACAGCGGCGTATAGTCGGTGGGCTGGCGCAGCAGGGCGCGCAGGAAGGTATCGTTTTTGAGCGGAGCGAAGGTGGACATGGAAGTAATGGAAGACATGGTCGGCCTGCAATGCGAACTGACGACAATCCGTCATTATCTCATCCAACGCCAAGCGCTTCCGGGCTAATTGTCAGTATCCGCGTAGACGTATATTGACGCAGGTCGTGGCATCTCCAATGCGCTTTGCAGCCATGGGCATTTGCTATCATTCGCAGCGGCGGCACGAGACCGCAAGATGCAGGCATGCGACCTGCACTATCATCATTCCCACATCACAACGGAGAGGAGACCCCATGAAAAAACTGATCAGCGCCGCCATCCTGGCTGGCCTGGCCCTGGTTTCACTGTCGCTGCGTCCGGCCCTGGCCGATGACGCTAGCCCATCCCGCCTGGATCAGGTCATCAAGGCCGGCAAGCTGCGCATCTGCATGACCGGCGACTACAAGCCCTTTACCTATTACCGCCCCGACCAGAGCTTCGAGGGCATGGATGTGGAACTGGGACAGGCGCTGGCCAAGTCGCTGGGCGTGGAAGCCCAGTTCATCAAGACGACCTGGAGCACGCTGATGAACGACTTCATCGCCCAGTGCGACATTGCCACGGGCGGTGTCTCCATCACGCTCGATCGCGCCCGGACGGCGGCGTTTTCGGAGCCGACGATGGTCGATGGCAAGGCCCCCATCATCCGCTGTGCCGACAAGGACAAGTTCCGCAACTTCGACATGATCGACCAGCCGGGCACGCGCGCCATCGTCAACCCTGGCGGTACCAATGAGCGCTTCGCTCGTGCGCGCTACAAGCACGCCACGCTGATGCTGCACCCGGACAACGTGACCATCTTCCAGCAGATCGTCGATGGCCGTGCCGATGTAATGGTCACCGATGCCAGCGAGACACTGTGGCAATCCAAGCTGCACCCCGAGCTGTGCCCAGTCACACCGGACCAGCCGCTGCAGTTTGCCGAGAAGGCTTACCTGCTGCCGCGCGGTGATGTCGCCTTCAAGGCGTATGTCGATACCTGGTTGCACCTGGCCAAGGCCACGGGGCAGTATCAGCAGATATTCGACAAGTGGCTCAAGTAAGACATCGACTCGCCATCGCCCGGGTCCCGCTCAGTCGAACTTGAGGTCCTTCAGTTCGGGCTTTGGATCCGGGA